>JABZHE010000012.1:0-13534 GCA_015259025.1 Atopobium sp.
CCTCTACCGCAATCCCAGAGACAAACCCAGAGGTTATTCGTGCGCGTGAGCTTTCCATTCCTATTTGGCCTCGCGCTAAGATGCTCTCGTATTTGTCACGCGGCCGCAAGACCATTGCTGTTGCGGGCACTCACGGCAAGACCACCACGTCTTCCATGGTTGCTACCATGTTGGACAAACTTGGCGCTGATCCATCATTTTTGATTGGTGGCGTTGTTGAGGGCTACGACACCAATGGCAAAAACGGTAATGGCCAGTACTTTGTCTGCGAAGCGGACGAGTCTGACGGTTCGTTTATGTTTCTCAACCCTAACGTGGTTGTTGTCACCAATATTGAGGCAGATCACCTTGATCACTACGGTTCTCTCGAGAATATCGAGAAGACCTTCTGTGAGTTTATGAGCCTGCTTGATAAGGAAGAAACTGTTGTTATCAACGGCGATAACCCTCATTACGTTGAGCTTGCTCAGTCAACCGGCAGGCACGTAGTTACTTACGGCTTTGATCAAAGCTGCGATTTTGTTTGCAAGCAGGAGGAGAGAAAAGCTGGTATCGAGAATCCTCTGACCATCAACACTCCTTCTGGTCAGACCATCTCTGTGGTACTTCCAGCTAACCCTGGTAAGCACAATGTTGCTAACGCAACCGCTGCTATTGCTGTTGCCGATGCACTTGGCTTTGATCTTGAAGAAGCTGCTGCAGCGCTGTCGCAGTTCAAGGGCGCACGCCGCCGCTTCACGCACGTAGGTGACATCAACGGTATTACCGTTGTAGACGATTACGGTCACCATCCAACCGAGATTGCAGCAACCATGTCTGCAGCTCTACCTCTTGGTTTTAAGCGCGTTGTTGTTGTCTTCCAGCCACACCGCTACAGCAGAACACAGGACTTGGCAGATTCGTTTGCCCACGCCTTTGACGGCATTGATGTTTTGCGTGTTATGGATGTCTTCTCCGCAGGTGAGCTTCCTATTCCAGGCGTCTCAGGCAAGACCGTCTCTTCAAGAGTTCAGGCTGCCAACACTGTTCCTGACGTGCGCTATATTCCTTCTCGCCGCGATCTTATCGCCGACCTTCTTGATACGGTTCAGCCAGGAGATCTGCTGATTACTCAAGGCGCAGGAGACGTCACTCAGATTGGTCCAATGTTTATCCGCGCACTCAAAGAGCGTCTTCAGAGCAACTAGGGCCTTTGCTGTGAGCTTGTTTAACGCCTATGTAAGCCTTTCTGGGGCCCTTGATGCAACAATTAAGCAAGATGAGCCGCTGAGCCACCATACCTCCTTCAGGATTGGCGGTAAGGCGTCGCTCTTTGCTGCTGTTCACAGCCACGTGGCACTGGTGCGCGTGCTTGAGGTGCTTGCAGCTAATCGAGTTGATTGGGTGCTTCTGGGCAAGGGTTCAAACATCCTTGTCTCCGATGAAGGCTACAACGGTTGCGTTATTGTGCTTGACGATGAGCTCTCCACCATTTCAGTTGGTGAGAATAACCTCATTACTGCAGGTGCAGGTGCGCTTACAGCACGTGTTTGCAACGAGGCTATGAAAGCAGGTCTTTCTGGTCTTGAGATGTGTGCTGGTATCCCTGGAACTATTGGTGGCGCGCTTTCTATGAATGCAGGTACCAGGCATGATTGGATTGGCAAAGCCGTCCGCGATTGTGTGGTACTTAAGCCTGGTAAGGGTCTTGTACGCTACGACGCATCTGAGATTGAGTGGGGTTATCGCTATACCACGTTTGCGCCAGACGAGATTATTCTTGAGGCAACGTTTGCACTGACACCGTCTAATCGTCCTAAGGTTGCTCTTGGTATGGATACGCTTTTGCAGCGCAGAAGAAATACGCAACCAACAGGACAGTTGTGCTGCGGTTCTGTCTTTAAGAATCCAGGTAGCAGGTCTGCAGGGGCACTTATTGAAGAGTGCGGTCTTAAGGGTGCCACAGAGGGCGGTGCACAGATTTCCGATATTCATGCAAACTTTATTGTGAATACCGGCAACGCCAGCGCTTCAGATGTCATTGCGCTCATGCGCAGAGCACACGATGCCGTGCAAGAAAAGTTTGACATTGATCTTCAGCCAGAGGTTAAACTTCTGGGTTTTGGGGCATAGGGAAGATATGGCAGAAGATACTTCAAAGCAACCAACACGCCGTAAGGGCACAAAGAGGGAGCCTTTATCGTCTGGAACTACTCAGGCAACAGAGGCTACTAAGCCTTCTTTTATGAGCAAGGCTTTTAAGCCTAAGCCAAAGGTTGAGGCTGTGGGTTCTGATGCCAAGCCCTCTACTAAAAAGATTTCTACTAAAAAGCCAAATAACGCTACAAAAACTGCTGCTCAGGCTCGTGCCGAGCGTATTAAACACAGCAGAAAAGTATCGTTTAAGGCAGTACGTACGGTTCTCATTGTCTTGATGAGTCTGGCTATTCTGGCTGGCATCGCTTTTCTCGTCTTACGTTCTTCCTCGGTTTTTGCTATCACCAACATTCAGGTGGAGCCAACGGAACACGTTACTAACGAGCAAATTCAAAAGCTCATTGCAGTAGAAGAGGGAACAACGCTGCTCAATATGGACGAGTCCCTTATCACTGAGGAACTCCAGAAAGATCCTTGGGTGGCGTCCGCAACGTACGAGAGACAGTTCCCTAACACGCTGCGCATTACCATCACAGAGCGCAAGGTCACAGCCATAGTGGCGCTTTCTTCGGGTCCTGTTGCATGGTATTTGGGCGAGAATAACGTCTGGCTTGAGGCAGATCAGCTGAACGTTCCAGAAGGAAAAACTACCGCTACCGTTGCGCTTGAGAAGGCAACCTCAGAAGGCGAGCTGCTTATTACCGATGTTCCTGCAACGGTTTCTCCGGTAGCAGGAACCACAGCAACAGATGCAGAAATTCAAGCGGTTATGCAGTATCAGTCTACGTTCTCGTCAGAGCTCACGTCACAGATTGTAAGTTACTCAGCTAGTAGCGTTGATGCGATTTCTGTCACGCTTACCAATGGTGTACAGGTTGCCCTAGGCTCTCCAACACAGATTGCTGACAAAGAAAAAGTGATTCTGGCAATGCTTAAGCAGTTCCCAGGAGAGCTTACGTACTTGAACGTAAGAACACCTGCAAGCCCAACCTATAGGCGAGTTTCTACCGGAAATGTTCAGTCTGGCTCTGGTGTTTCGTAGGTAAACGCGCAAACAACGTGTGCCGTTAGGGAATAGTTTCCTACCGTTTACCAGGTTTCTTCACAATTTCTACATATTATTTGACTTGTATGGGTCAGTTGTGCAAATATACCCCGCTTTGCATGAAGCGTAAGCCTTAACTTGAGGTTTAGGGTTTTATACAGCGGTTCTGCGAGCGCATAAACGTAGCCTAAGCGCAGTCGCGCTCCGGGACAAACGGGCACAAGCGTGCCTCAAGGAGGAAGACATGATTAAGGACACCGATACCCTTAACAACTATCTTGCTGTTATCAAGGTTGTTGGCGTTGGTGGCGGCGGAACTAACGCTGTCAACCGCATGATTGAAGAAGGCATCCGTGGCGTTGAGTTCGTTGCTGTAAACACCGATGCACAGGCACTTGCAATCTCCGATGCAGACATTAAGGTTCACATCGGCACTGACATCACCAAGGGTCTTGGTGCTGGCGCTAACCCTGAGGTTGGTAAAGAGGCAGCAGAGGATAGCCGCGATGAGATCAAGGCAGCACTTGCTGGTGCTGATATGGTCTTTATCACTGCTGGCGAGGGTGGCGGTACTGGTACCGGCGCTGCTCCAGTTGTTGCTGATATTGCAAAGAATGACGTTGGCGCACTGACCGTTGGCGTTGTTACCAAGCCATTCTCCTTCGAGGGTCGTCGTCGTTATGGTTCTGCAGCTGACGGAATCAAGACTCTTTCCGAGAATGTTGATACTCTCATTGTTATTCCAAACGATCGTCTGCTTGATCTTTCTGAGAAGAAGACCACCATGCTTGAGGCATTCCGCATGGCTGACGACGTTCTATGCCAGGGCACCCAGGGTATCACCGACCTCATCACTGTTCCTGGCCTGATCAACCTCGACTTTGCAGATGTCTGCACCATCATGAAGGGCGCAGGTAGCGCAATGATGGGCATCGGTATTGCTGCTGGCGATAACCGCGCTGCTGATGCTGCAACCGAGGCAATTTCTAGCCGTCTGCTTGAAAGCTCTATTGAGGGCGCAACCCGCGTTCTTCTCTCTATTGCTGGTAACAAAGATCTTGGTATTCAGGAGATTAACGAGGCAGCTGACCTGGTTGCTAAGAACGTTGATCCTGATGCAAACATCATCTTTGGTACTGTTGTTGATGAGTCCCTGGGCGATCAGGTTCGCGTAACCGTTATCGCAACCGGCTTCAATGACTCTAACGTTCAGCAGCAGCTTCCAACCCTGAACACCCAGAGCGCAAGCCGTCCAAGCCGTCCTGCTCAGCCACAGCCAACTCGTCCTGTGACTGCTCAGCCACAGCCTGCTCGCACCAACAACTCTTCTAATGAGAAAGAGTTTGATATTCCAGACTTCCTTAAGCGTAGCCGCATCTAAATATGTGCGCGCTGAATAGACAGTGCTTACACGGCGTGACCCTGCTCATGGATCCTGAGGTTCCATGCGGGGTCACGCTCGCATTTACCGAGCGTACCGGTGGTTTTTCAGAAGGGGAGTTTGCTTCCCTCAATCTGGGAAGTAGATGCGGAGACAATCTGCAACAGGTGCAAAAGAACCGTCAGCTGGTCTTAGAGGCTCTTGGAGCGGAGAAGTTCTTCTCGCGACTCCTTATTCCTCATCAGGTGCACGGAAGCAAGGTAGTTTGCCTGACTTCCAATACATCAGGGGCTTTTGAACTGGCTAAAGCTGAGGCAGAAGCTGGTGCAGACGCCATAGTATGTACGGCTCAAAATACGCCTGTGATGTTGGCGTTTGCCGATTGCGTTCCGGTAATTCTTGTAGCTCCCGGCGGATTTGCGGTGGCGCATTCTGGCTGGAAAGGCACAATTGCCCGCATTTCTGCGCGCGCAACCGAGGCGCTTTGTCAGGCAACTGGTGCCAAGCCTTCCGAGGTCAAAGCCTATATTGGTCCGCACATTGGCAGCGCTGACTATGAGGTCTCACCAGAGCTCATTCAGATGTTCTCACAAGAGTTTGGTCCCGGTGTTGTAGATCGTGCATCTGGCGAGAGGTACTTAGATCTTGGATATGCTGTCAGAGCCGCACTGGTAGATGCTGGTGTACGCGCCTCTGCTATCGAAGAGGTTACTGACTCGACGGCCTCTACAACTGAAAGGTTCTTCTCGTACCGTGCAGAGCATGGTAAGTGCGGAAGGCATGCAGCTGTTGCTTATATGGCTGCAAAGTAGGGTAGAAGACGTTTAGCGCTATCGGAGAAGACGTTTAGCGCTATCGGAGAAGACGTTTAGCACTATAGAGAAGCGTTTAGCGCTACAGAGAAGCGTTTAGCGCTACAGAGAAGCGTTTATCGTTACGTAAGATATTGATGTATTCACCGCAAGAGATGATGGCTATGACGTACGATTCAGACGAATATCTTGAGTTTATAAAGGCTCGCAAAGCTCAGATTGAGTCGCTTGTAGCGGATGCTGCAGAAAAGTCCGGCAGAAGTGTCTCTGAGATTGAAATTGTGGCTGTCTCCAAAACGGTTCCTGTTGAGGCTGTTCTTGCAGCTTATAAGGCGGGCTATAGGGTTTTTGGCGAGAATCGCCCACAAGAGCTGACACACAAACTGACATTTTTATCTGAAACTCCTTTTGCGTCTGAAATGGCGTTTGACATGATTGGTAATCTTCAGAAGAACAAGATTAACCAGGTAGTTGGTAAGGTTCGCTACATTCATTCAATTTCTTCCGAACATCTTGCAGAGGCGGTTTCAAAGCGTGCTGAGGTGAAGGGTACTGAGGAGTCTGTTCTACTTGAGGTAAATGTCTCCGCTGAAGCCTCAAAATCGGGTTTCTCGCCAGAAGAGGTGTCTGAGTCTATTCAAAAGATTGTTGAGCTTCCTCACATTTCTGTTGTGGGTCTGATGACTATGGCACCAAAGGATGATCCAGAGCGCGCTAAGAGGACGTTTGCGGGACTTAGAGAATTGCGTGACAAGCTGAGAGAGCAAGTTGGTTTGAAGTTAGATGTTCTTTCTTGCGGCATGAGCGATGACTTTACGTATGCCATTGAAGAGGGTTCTACTACTATTCGCCTGGGTCGAGTATTGTTTGATCCAGCCTATACGTTGAGTGGGCACTAAAATAGTTGCAAGTTTTTGATACAGTAGTAAGAAGTTACGTGCGTTACAGAAAGGCACAATGATGAGCATTCTTGATACGCTAAGAGCAAAGCTTCGTGGTGGTCAGGACGATGAGTACTACGACGATGAGTATTACGGTGACGAGGGCTATGACGAGGTAGATGCAGCTTCTCCTCGTTCCTACGATGACCGTGCACAGCAGAGTTCTTCTAATAGGCTCCTGGGCAATCCATCCAGACCAGAGGCAGAGAGCGTTTCTGTTTACACGCGTTCTGGTAAGCCAATTAGCACCAATCCAGCTGCTTCTTATAATCCTCAGCAGGATATGCGCTCCCGTGCTTCTGCGTATGCATCTCGTCAGGAGCCCTCTGGATACACTCCTTCTTACGAGCACACCGTAAGCCCAAATCTGCCAACTCCTGGTGATATTGGTCTTCGTCCTGTGAGCCGTACAAGCTATTCTGGACAGCTGCCACCATATGTTCTTCGTCCTGTTTCTTATGACGATGTTCAGTCGGTAGTTCGCCGTGTTCGTACTGGTCAGCCAGTTGTTCTTATCTTTAAGAACACCAACATCGAGGTTGCTAAGAGAATTTTGGACTTCAGCTTTGGTCTTTCTTATGGCCTTGATGGTGCTGTTGAAGAAGTTGCTGACCGCGTTTTTGTTGTACTTCCTCATGGCGTCTCTTTGACGCAGGCTGATCTTGATAAGCTTGCTGATGAGGGAGAGATTACCAGGTAACTGGAGGTTTTTGTGTTCTCGTATTATGTTTTAAACGCACTCTATACCTTGTTTAGGATTTACAGCGTCTGCATTGTGGTATGGTGCCTGTCCTCTTGGATTACCGTTTCAAATGATTCGGTTAGAAACATTCTTAAGGCTATTGGCAAAATTGTTGAGCCATATCTCAATGTGTTTAGGAAGGTGATTCCTCCAATTTCTGGCCTTGACCTCTCACCTATTATTGCGCTTTTTGTGCTTAATCTTGTGGAACGTTTTGCCATTTCGACGCTGGGTCTTATACTAATATAGGAAACTAGTTTGTCTTTAATTACAAACTGAGTAGTTATGATGTGTGGTACGTCTACTCGCAGACTGAAAGGGAACAAAGATGGCAATCACACCAGCAGACATCGAGCAGCAGACATTCTCTCCTGCTGAGACCGGCTACAATCCAGAGGAAGTTGACGCATTTCTTGAGCAGCTCTCTTCTGAGGTTGATGCAATGCTTCAAAAGATCGCTGACCTTAAGGGCCGTCTGACCAGCACTGAGCAGCAGCTCGCTGCAGCACAGGCTCAGGTTGCAAACCTTGAGGAGAACGCAAGCGTTCCTTCTGTTGAGGAGACAAACGCAGCTGCTATCGCTGCATCCGAGCACCAGATTTCTCAGGTCCTCATTGTTGCTCAGCAGAGCGCAGATAAGCTTGTTGCAGACGCTCGTGCAAACGCTGAGCGCATCCGCAACGAGGCAGACCAGAAGGCTCGTGAGGTTATCCGTCAGGCTCTTGCAGAGAAGCAGACTGAGCTTGATGAGATTGATCGCCTCAAGCAGTCCCGTGAGGACTTCCGCGCTGAGTACCGTAAGCTCCTTCAGCACTTCCTGGATGATGCAGACTCTGTCTTCCCAGAGACCGTTCTTACCAACAACGCTCCAACTGGTTCCCAGAACGCTGCACAGCCTGCAGCACAGCAGACTCAGGTTTCCGCACCTGCACCTGCAGCTGGTGACTTCAACGATCTTGACTAAGTTATAGTCACTTCATTTGAACTGATAAGCGTCCAGCTTTGCTGGGCGCTTTTTTGGTATAAGTCGTCTTAAGCAGCAGCCTTACAATCCAGAGGTAAGCTCTTGGTTAAACGCCTGCTTTTGTTCTATATGATGCACATCCTTTCTGTTTTCTCGCCCCTGATAGCGAGCGGGTACGCCTTGGCTACGCGCAGCTTCTGCACTTGTGGTTGCGGTAAGCTCAGGGAGTCCTTGCCAGACACGCTTTGGCATCCAATGAGTGCGCAAATCGTATCCTCTTTCTGCAGGTCCACGACCTTCTAGACCAACTCCTTCGTAGAAGCGTTTCCACATGGCTTGCACGTATTTCTCATCAGTTGCAAGGTCTGTTCTAGAGAGCAGTTCTTCCAAAGAGGCATCGTCCAGCTGAATTGTTCCAAAGGTCTTCATTTCTGGTGAATAAAAACTGACTATATGATGAGCTGGATCAACAATAAAAAACCGCTCTGTACTCATCCGTTTGACAAAGTAATTGCAAGTTAGTGGCACTACGTTTGCATTAGGTTGAAATACAGACATAAAAGAGCCATCTGACATGCGAGAAAACCGCACAAATTGCCGCGTATGTTCTCGTTCAGTTTCTACCTGCCTAGCCAGTGCATTAAATTCTGCTACGGTTGGGTCTGCAATATCTTCAAGCGCTCCCACACCATAGGAGAATGCAAGACGGATGTACCTATGTACAATCTCTGGCATAGCATGAGCATCAGAGGCACAGGCGAGAACAATGCGACGTGTTATCTCTCTTGTGCCTACTTTCTTCTCTAGTCCAGTAAGAACTCGTCTAGCCAAGGCTACTACTGAGTCATCAGAGGGGTCTGGTCCACAAAGAACATGCTCCCCAAGACTAGGCTGACAAAAGCTTTCTCTAACAAGACGTACGTGTGCTGGGTTAGCATGCGAGAGATAGGTGAGCCCTACAGCCCCTACAACGCCTTCTAAGCTTGGATTGCAGGAGATAACAACCTTCTGAGGCTTGGAGAGTCTAGTAAGCCTCTGAACAAGCGAGACAAGCTCTACACTTTGATCAGAAGAGCCTGAGTTGAGAGGACTCAATACGACGTCTTGTTTTGTTGTACGAACTTGCTTTGGCATCAGCAATTACCCTCTGTTTAATCAGTTCTTGGTCAAGTGGGGCTGAGGCATCTCTTACGCCACAGCAGGTGAGAAAATGGTGTGATCGTTTGAGCTGTATTCCTAGCCGTTTAAGATCATCAAAGGTGAGACGAGATCGTTTTCTTGCGGCAATAATTCTTCGTGCACCGGTAGGGCCAATACCGGGCACTCGTAAAAGTATTTCTAGTGGAGCATCCATAATCTCTACGGGAAATTGATTAAGATGTGCCAGCGCCCAGCCAAGCTTTGGATCAATTTCTAAATCAAGCCAAGGTGCTTCTGGAGAAACCAGCTCATCAGGAGAAAACGCATAGTAGCGCATAAGCCAATCAGCCTGGTAAAGCCGGTGTTCCCTGCGGAGGGGGACAGGAGTGTCCAACTCAGGAAGACGATTGTCTTCAATAACAGGAATATAGGCAGAAAAGAATACTCGTTTTAACTCAAATTGCTGATAAAGCGCTTGAGACAAGTGCAATATTTGATTATCCGATTCTGGAGAAGCTCCAATGATAATTTGAGTTGATTGTCCGGCAGGCGAGAAGGACCTCTTGCCCGAAGGCACCCTTGATGAGCGCATAAACGTGTTCTTTAAGCAGTTGGAACGTAGAGCTAAACCTTCTCTTATGATTTGTTTCTGAGTAGGAATAACAATGCCCTTAGATTTGCCAGCAGACTTCACAATGCCCTTTGATGCGTTTTTAGCTTCAAGCAATTGCCTTTCTTCAGAGACGCGTAGGCGGTGAATGAAAGACATGGGTTTAGTAACTGTTTCTGCATTTTTGTGAGGGCAAAGTTTAGTAAGTGAGGTTGAGCTAGGTAATTCCAGATTGACGGAGAGTCTATCTGCTAAGCGGCCAATAGCATCAATAAGATCTGGATCTGTTCCGGGAATTACTTTTGCATGAACATAGCCGTTGAACAGCAACTCATTCCTAAGGTAGGAGAGACATTCAATCATAAGTTCTGTGGTGTGGTCTGGCGATCCTATAACACCTGAGGAAAGAAAGAGCCCCTCTATGTAATTTCTTTTATAGAAATCTACGGTAAGCTCTGCTAATTCCTGTGGTGTAAAGGTAGCCCGCTTGGTTTGTGCAGAGGATCTATTGACGCAGTAAGCACAGTCATAACAACAAGCATTAGAAAGCAAAACTTTTAGCAGCGTAATGCAGCGACCATCAGGGGTAAATGAGTGGCAACAGCCGGCCGCTGAGGCCATTCCTACCTTTCCTGCCTGCGGATCTCTGTCTACACCAGAAGAAGTGCACGCCGCGTCAAATTTGGCTGCATCTGCAAGTATGGTGAGTTTATCAAGAGTATCCATGGCAGTAACTTTCTACTTGAAAATAGAACGTCTGTTCGTATACTTAGACTATCACGAATGGGGAAGAAGTAAAGAAAAATCTAGAACAAATGTTTGTCATTTTAAAACCGCAGGAAGGATGTGAATGACGTGTGAAGGATGTATACTTTTCCCATCAGCAACTGCGGAAGGAATGGCCATGAGCATACAGAAAAACAGCTCTTCACCATGCCTTTCTCGCCCTGTGAATTTACAGATCCCCACGTATGCCTTGCGTGCATTAGAAGTTCTTGAAGATGCCGGATTTGAGGCGTGGATTGTAGGCGGCTGGGTACGAGACGCTCTACGTGGTTCATTTGCTCATGATATAGACATCACAACATCGGCAACGTGGCAGCAGAGTAAAGCAGCTTTTGTGGCTGCAGACATTCCTGTGCATGAAACAGGTATTGCATATGGAACCGTTACTGCTGTTGTCGAGCAACGCCCTATTGAGGTCACAACGTATCGCTGTGACGGAGAATATCTGGACGGTCGACGTCCTGATTCTGTGCAGTTTGTCTCTCGTATAGAGGAAGATCTTGCTCGTAGAGACTTCACTATTAATGCAATGGCATATCACCCAAAGAGGGGATTGCTTGATCTTTATGGCGGTCAAGAAGATTTATCTGCATGCGTGATTCGTGCTGTTGGAGAGCCTAAGGTTCGCTTTACAGAGGACGCTCTTCGCATGCTGCGTGCCTTGCGGTTTGCATGCAGACTCTCGTTTTCAATTGAGGAGAAGACACATCAGGCGCTCACTGAGTGTGCGCCGCTACTCTCTCAGGTTGCATCTGAGCGTATTGGCTCGGAAGTAGCTCAAATTGTTGAGGCAGGCCATAGTGCTCATGCTATCAAACTGGGTTTTCCTGTTCTAGCGGTAGCAATTCCAGAGCTCTTACCACTGCAAAACTTTGATCAAAAAAGTCCGTATCATGCTTATGACGTGCTGGAACATACAGCTCGAGTCTGCTCTGCAGCAGAGGCTCTTACAGCGGGGTGTGCTACTCCAGCTCTTAGGTGGGCGGCGCTTCTGCATGATATTGCAAAGCCAGAAATGTTTAGCATTGACGCAGATGGTAGAGGCCATTTTTACGGTCATCCAGAAAAAGGTGCGGTTGTAGCAAAGGCTCTGTTTAAGCGCTTAGCTTTATCGCAGCATTTGAGCAATGAAGTTTGTGCTCTTGTGGCGTTACATGACTACGATGTGGACGTTACAACCTCGTCACTCAGGCATATGATTGCTCTGTTGGCTGAGGCAAGTAAATCGGACGGCATTGCTCTTGCGTATGACCTTTTGACGTTAAAGCAGGCAGATGCCTTGGCAAAGGCAAATCCATATCGTAGCTACGCAGTAACGCTTGAGGCAATGAGGACCCTTCTCTTACATGAGGCAAAATGGGGAATTGCTCAGCGTCCACAAGAGATGTGCGTTTCGGGTGCAGAAATTATGGAAGTGCTCTCGCTTCAGCCAGGACCTGCTGTGGGCGTGTATCAACGTAAGCTCTTTGAGCTTTATTTAGCAGGTCAAGTGGAGAATAGAAAAGAAGATCTTCTCGCCATTCTTGCTCAGGGTAATTGGTAAAAATAATAAAGAGTGCCAGATTTAATCAATAAAAAAGTAAGGCCTTTGTATTTTTATAGGTTCGGTAAAACGGTATAGTAGGCATAAAAAATTATCAGAGAGGCGTCATTTTATATGACGGATAGTGTCTTATGGGGGAGTTCATGGGCGAGAAGCGCGATTATATTACGTTAGAAGTCATACATCACAATGCTTATGAACAGCAGCCTACAGAAGAACCCGAGACTCCAGCGCCTTCTAATTCTCATATTCGTGCCGAAGCTCGTACTAAGAAAAGTGCAGCTACACGTAAGCGCATTATGCACGAGACAACTAAGCTCATGCTTGCTCGTGGAAATACCAACTTCAAAATGAGTGAGATTTCTGATAGAGCTCGTCTTTCAAAGGGCGCACTGTATTACTACTTTTCTGATAGAGAGGCCCTTTTGCAGGCAATCTTTGACGAGAGCGTTGATGAGCTTGCAAAAGATATTGCGCATACCATTGGTAATAAGCCCGCCTCAAAAGAGACACTTCATGCAATCATCTCTCAACTTGCCGCTCATATTTTGCCTGACTCACCTTTGGTTTTGGCTTTAATTAACAAGCTTGCAAGCTCTGAGCAGGCACTTATTACCAACATTGAGGGACCACTTTCTCGTGTGGTTGTTCTTCTTGCTAATCAGCTTGAGATGGGAAAATTGCAAGGCTTTATTCGCCAGGGTGTTGATTCAAGACTTGCTGCCTGTTCTATTACGGGTGCATTGGTTCTCTCGGCCATTGGCCTGATGGGAGAGCGCCACGGTGCGGAGGGTTCTGATGAGCTTGCACAGAATCTGCTCGATATGACACTTGCCGGCATTGGAATAGACGAATAATAGACGAGTAATCAAACGCGTTTTTGCATAATGCCAGCTTAACTATGCTATTTAAAGAGCGCCCTGTGGTGCTCTTTTTTACAATTTTCTTGACTGATCCTGCTCAAAAGTGTCTTTGGCGGGTATAGTAAGAGTGGTTGCGCGTAGAAGAACGCAAATATTCTGCATACGCAGAGAAGCCATGCGTGAAAGGATAGTTCATGGCACACAAAAACTATTTGTTTACCTCAGAGAGTGTTACTGAGGGACATCCAGACAAGGTTTGTGATCAGATTTCTGACGCAATTCTTGATGCAATCCTGGCAAAAGAGGCGGAGCTCGAAGAGCGTGGATACGTTTCTCCAAGCGGCGTTCCTGCTTGCTTGGATAACGTTCGTTGTGCATGTGAGACCTTTGCTACTACAGGAACTATTGTGGTAGCAGGAGAAATTCGCACTCAATCCTACGTTGATGTTCAGGAGATTGTTCGTAACACCCTCAGAAATATTGGCTATGACCGCGCTAAGTATGGTTTTGACTGCGAGACCTGCGGTGTTTTGAGCCTTATCCATGAGCAGAGTCCAGATATTGCTCAAGG
>JABZHE010000130.1:0-3312 GCA_015259025.1 Atopobium sp.
ACTCGTCAATGCCCAGGCCGGTCTCGGATGAGGTAATAATGGCCTGTTCAGGGGTGATGTGGAATGCCTTGCGAAGGGCGGCTGCGGCTTGGTTTTGCTTGCCGCGTGCAATCTTATCTGCCTTGGTAAACGCAACTACAAAGGGCAGCTCAGCCTCTTGGAGAAAGCTAATCATCTGCAGGTCAAGCTTTTGAGCTTCGTGTCTGATATCAACAAGACTAATAACCAGGTTAAAGCTACGTTCTTGCTCAAAGTAACCACCGATGAGGTCTGCCCAGCGTTGTTTTTCTTGGCGAGAAACTCGTGCAAATCCGTAGCCGGGCAAGTCTACAAATTTGACACCATCAACGTCAAAGAAATTGATATTTGCAGTTTTACCTGGGACACTTGAAACTCGTGCAAGCTGTTTTCTGCCAATAAGTTTATTTAAGAGGGAAGACTTTCCCACGTTTGAGCGGCCCACAAAAGCCACCTCTGGGGTCTCTGGAGAAGGAAGTTGTGAAATTGCCCCGTATGATGCCTCATATTGTGCGGTTTCATACTTAAGACCCATGATGCCTCCCATTGCGCTTCAAAAACGTAAGGTATTATTTTAGCGCAAACTGGAAGGAGTAAACTCCTTACACCCACGTAACTGCCTGGCAGCAGCGCTTGAGCGCGTCGATGTAGAGTTCACCAAAGGGCGAGAGGCTCTTCTCATCGTGTGTAACGTAGCCAACCTCCATGTAATCATCAACAGCTAGAGGAATTGCAACAATGTTTGGCCCGTTGAGCTCCTCATTAATAAGGCCGGTGCTGATGGTGTAACCGTTTAGGCCAATAATCAGGTTGAAGATGGTGGCGCGGTCTCGGACCATGATGTCCTTATCGCGATCAAGCGTTGCCAGAAGCTCCTCGGAGAAATAGAACGCATTGTGCTCGCCCTGCTCGTACGAAAGGCGAGGGTAGGGGGCAAGATCGTTGAGTGTTACTGAGGAGCGCTTTGCCAGCGGATTGTCTTTTCCCACAAAGACGCTTGGCTTGCACTTAAACAATGGCGAGAAAACCAAGCCCTGGTCCTGCAGCGTTTTTCTAATAACACGCTCGTTGAACGAGTTGAGGTAGAGGACACCTACTTCACTTCTTAGCTTGGACACGTCTTCGATAATCTCGTACGTCTGCGTCTCTCTGATACGGAAGTCGTACTTTGAGCCGCCGTGCTCTTTAATCAGGTTGACAAAGGCCTCAACGGCAAAGGAATAGTGCTGGCAAGAAACGCAGAAGCGCTGCTTAGTGGGAGCAGTGCCCAGATAGCGCTCTTCAATGAGGTCAGTTTGCATGACAACCTGCCTGGCGTAACTCAAAAACTCTTCGCCATCTGCGGTAGGCTCAACGCCCTTGCTGGTCCTGTTAAAGAGGGAAATTCCCAGCTCGGCTTCAAGCTCTTTAACAGCGCTACTCAGGGTAGGCTGTGAGATAAAGAGCTGTTTAGCTGCGGCGTTAATAGTGCCTGCCTTAGCAATTGCAAGAACGTATTTAAGTTGAGTCAGAGTCATAAGTCAGGTTTCTACGCAGAGGTTTTTCTCGCCTTATTTAACGCCATACTGCTGGTAGTAGACGTCAATGGCGCTCTTCAAGGTGTCGTCGATAATAACTTTGCCGTCAACCTCTTTGTTGTAGAGGGCCTCGGTAACCTCATCCATGGAGACAATGGCTGCGGTTGGCATGCCCCAGCGCTCGGAGACTTCCTGGAGTGCGGCAACTTTTCCACCCTTGCCAACTTCCATGCGGTTGAGTGAGACAATAAGACCAACTACCTCGATGTTTGCAATAGAGGTAATCAGAGGATAGGTCTCTTCAATAGACTTGCCAGAAGTGGTGACGTCTTCAACCATGACCACTCTCTGGCCGTCTTTAAGCTCTGCTCCGAGAAGCATGCCAGCATCAGCGCCGTGATCTTTTGCTTCTTTTCTGTTAGAGCAGTACTGAACCTGTTTGCCATAAAGCTCATTGATTCCCATTGCAGTGATTACAGAAAGGGGAATGCCCTTGTAAGCAGGACCAAAAACTACGTCAAAATCCAGACCAAAGTTGTCGTGAATAGCACGAGCATAATAAAGACCCAGCTTGTGGAGCTGCTCACCAGTGACATAGGCACCTGCATTCATGAAGAAAGGAGATTTGCGACCACTCTTAAGCGTAAAATCACCAAATTTAAGTACGTTGCTCTGGACCATAAACTCAATAAATTCGCGCTTGTAGTCTTCCATGGCTTCTCCTTTAGCAGGCCTTTTGAGGTGGCAGCACTTTGTAGGTACGTTCTACTGCACTAGTTTAGCCGAATTGCGGATAGGTGTTTTAGGGCGCACTGTTTTATGGCGCGCTTGCTTGGCTGTGTGAGATTAGCGTAATTACCGCCAGATATATAAAAGTGAGCGTTTGCCATGTGGTTATGCGGTATTCTAAATAGATATTTGTTCGTCTCGCAGGATAGACCTGCAGAGCGCAGGATAAGCCTGCAGAGTGAGTTACAAGGAGGGTATGCCCGTGGAGCGCATCACGATTTCTGCATTGTACGCAGATGCAGAGCAACTTGGTGGCCAAAAAGTTACCGTGGCCGGCTGGGTACGTTCAGTAAGGGATATGAAGAATTTTGGCTTCGTCACACTTAATGACGGTAGCTGCTTCAAAGACCTACAGGTTGTTATGAATCGTGAGAACCTTGGCAATTACGAGGAGGTTGCTTCTTGTGGCGTTGGCGCTGCTCTGATTATTGAGGGCGTCCTTGAGCTTACTCCTGATCGCCCACAGCCTATTGAGCTGCAGGCACAGACTATTGTGATTGAGGGACCATCCAGCCCTGAGTATCCAATGCAGAAGAAGCGTCAGTCTCTTGAGTATCTTCGCACACAGCAGCATCTTCGTCCTCGCACCAATATGTTCCGCGCCGTCTTCCGCATCCGTTCTGTGGCTGCTTTTGCCATCCACCAGTTCTTCCAGGATCGCGGCTTTGTCTACGTGAATACCCCAATCATCACCGCATCTGATGCTGAGGGTGCAGGAGAGATGTTCCGTGTTACCACGCTTGATTTGAACAACGTTCCACGTACCGAGAAGGGCGATGTTGACTACTCAAAGGACTTCTTTGGTCAGTCTTCTCACCTCACTGTTTCTGGCCAGCTTCAGGCAGAGAACTTTGCTATGGCCTTTGGTGACGTGTACACCTTTGGTCCAACGTTCCGCGCAGAGAACTCCAACACACGTCGCCACGCTGCAGAGTTCTGGATGATTGAGCCAGAGATGGCTTTCTGTGATCTTGCACAGGATATGGAT
>JABZHE010000131.1:0-3279 GCA_015259025.1 Atopobium sp.
GCCCAAAGCTTTGTGGTAGCCTCAGTTGGACCAGCGAGGAAGGAATCATCGCCATCGTAAGGGGTGTAATTCCTCTGAATGAAGTCTCGGACGTCAATTGCTTTTTGCCAGTTACCACCGACAAAGCCGTCCCAAGCCTCCTGTGCTGGTGTTTCCTGCATAACACACTCCTTTTTACACGGACAATTTATACGTCCGCGTTCATGCTGAGCGTGTTGAGTGGAGCATGGCCGCTCAGCAGTTTACAAATAGCAATCTTGAGACTAATTTTGACAGCAGGTATGTCTTTGGACAAATGACGTCAAATATTAGTTGCGACCTCTAACTTTACTCAATATGTAGTGCCAAACAAGTGACAAATACGCAATATTTTGACAAGTTAGAAACGGTTTACATTTGCGCAGGTCAGAAATTTGCTAAAAAGAAAGCTATATAAAAATTGTTGAGAATTAGTCACATTTATTGTGACAGGTGTCTGTTTCTTCTTCAAATGTCCACAAAAATGTTGTTATTCTTAGCTAGAGGGGAGACTTTATGGATACTGCGGCATTAGAAAAACAACGTTTGCGAGAAGAACGTCTAGCAGCAAGAGAAGCTCTTTCTGAGCAAGAGAGGTCCGTGCTTGATGATCGCATTACTCAGAAACTTCTTGCAACCTCTGAATATGTAGAAGCAACTACTGTTTTAACGTATGTTTCTGTTTCATCTGAAGTTTCTACCAGGATGTTTATTAAGTGCGCTCTACGCGATGGGAAAACGGTGGCGGTACCTCGTTGTCTACCTGGGCATTGTTTAGAGTTTGTTGCTATCGCTTCAGTGGAACAGCTTGTGCCAGCTCCTTTTAATTTACTTGAACCAGCAAAAGACCTATCTGCTTTAACAGAAGTCCAGATGAGCAACGCGATTTGCATTGTTCCTGCATTACTTGTTGATACAAAAGGATATCGCCTGGGTTATGGCGCAGGATTTTATGACCGATTCTTGTCAACGTATTCTGGCAAGAAAATCTGCCTTGCCTACCAGCATAATTTGAGTAAGACAACGCTTCCTCATACAGAATTTGACGTTCCTGTGGATATGGTAATAACTGAATCAGATATGCTTGCGTGTGCATAAAAAATCTGCTGCAACTTTGCCGTTACAGCAGATTTGTGTTTCTCGCCAGATAGCTATAAGTGGTGGATTATGCTTCATCTTTGAGATGAGCTGCCATCAGCTGGATTGCCTCTCTGTAGCTATCAATTCCTTTACCAGCAACTGTGGCAAAGCATGCATCTTTTATATAAGAAATGTGCCTAAAGTCTTCCCTGGTAGAGATGTCAGTGAGGTGAACCTCAATCATAGGGATTTGCACGGCGAGCGCTGCGTCGAGCAGGGCAACTGAGGTGTGCGTATAGGCGGCAGGATTGATGATAATGCCATCGTAGCTGCCCAGTGCATCCTGGATTGCGTCAACCAGATCACCCTCGTGGTTTGATTGATAGCAAACACATTCAGAGAAACCTTGAGACTGTGCCTCTGCTTTACAGACCTCAATAAGGGTTCTATAGTCAGCTTTTCCGTAAATCTCTGGTTCGCGAATACCCAACATGTTGATGTTTGGTCCGTTAATGATGAGCAGGCGAGGGGCTTCGAGGTCATCCTCATAGTCATCTTCAAAGTCGTCTGCGTCTAAGCCAGAAACAAGGCCGTCAAAGTCTTCTTCATCCTGATCAAGAGTATTTTTTTGGGCAAGCAGAGAGATTAGCTCATCCACCTCTTCGTTATGCTGAGTGGGAAGATCTGCTCGCTTCTCGTCTAACGAACAAAAAGTCTTTTCTGGCTCACCCATAATGCAATTAAGGGCATCATTTACCTGACCGACAAGATTGGGACCAAAAACTACCTCAAGGCCGTTTGACCCCTTTCCCACAATGCCAAGAACACCAGTGGCCGTGGCCAGCTGTTCATGGTCGATAAGCGTCATATCATCAATAGAAAGACGAAGTCGCGTCATGCATACTTCGTTGTGCGTTAAGTTCTTTGAACCACCTATTGCATTAAGAATCTCGTGAGCAATAGCATTGCTGTCCATCGGATATCTCCCCAAATACGACCAAACATCAAACACTTAACTGTTTGACCGGATGTAACATCCTTGAAGTTTTTGAATACAGTCCTACAAAGGATAAGTATAGGGGCTTTAACGTGCCAAAATTCAAAGTCTCTTGGCTGTCCGGTGAACGGTTGGAAAATAACTGTAAACGTTTCCTGTTATTTAAATGCTATGGCGAGAAGACCTTTGGCATCTGCGTCTGGACTACCAAGACAAGAAAAAGTTATATCAGCCCATGCTTCGTAGAGAGGTAACCGCTCTGCAGCAAGTTCTTGTATGCCAACACTTTGTGAGAGCGGTCTTCCTGCAATAGCCAATTGTTCAAGGGGGCGAGTCAGATAGACAAACGTTCCGTTTTGGCGGAGAAGCTGGTAGTTTGAAGGCGTTACGACTACGCCACCTCCGCAAGAGATCACTACACCACTCATATTGGAAATCTCTTGAATTACCTCATGTTCTAGACGTCTAAACGCTGCTACTCCGTGTGTTTGTAGATAGGTTGCCGCGTCACAATGAGCTTTCTGTTTGATGAGAAGATCTGTGTCTATCCAGGAGCGATTCAGAAGCTTTGCAAGCGCTTCTCCCGTAGAAGTCTTTCCAACTCCTGGCATGCCAATAAGCACAATGTTTTCTTTTGAGGCATGAAGCTCACACGAGATATTTTCTATTTGCGAGTCCGATATTTCTTGGCTCAAAAAGAGTGAGCTAGCCTTGGCCGCTTGAGCTACCAGCATTTTTAAACCATTTGCATTGAGTATTCCAAGACTTTCTGCGTCTAAAAGAAGCTGAGAGCGTAGCGGATTATAGATAAGATCAATCACGCATTGCAGGGACGTAAATAAAGCTAGTTCCTCTTTGGTAAGAGGAGAGATGCCAGCGTGAGGAGACATTCCCACCGGTGTTGCATTGACGAGAAGATCAGCGTCATAGTAGGATTGAAGCTGGTCATACGTAATTGCGTAGTCAACAAATGAAGAGCTTACTTGAGGGTTTCTGGAGACTCCCACGACATACGCGCCACCTTTTTTAAGTGCATAACAAACTGCCTGACCAGCACCACCAAAGGCTCCCAAAACTATCGCTTTCTTTTGGTTCAAGCTGACCTTGAGACTTTTAACCAGATACTCAAAGCCATACACATCTGTGTTGTCTGCCGCTATGAGTCCATTCGCTTCCTTTACCAG
>JABZHE010000132.1:0-3221 GCA_015259025.1 Atopobium sp.
CAACTGGTCGCTGAGCAATAATGGGACCGCAGTCGTAATCAGCATTTGCCAGGTGAACGGTGACGCCCGTTACCTTGACACCATACTCATACGCATCCTGAATGGCGTGCGCGCCGCGGAAGCTTGGCAACAGCGCCGGGTGCAGGTTGAGCACGCGATTAGGGAAGGTGTTCAGAATAGGAACGCCCACTTTACGCATGTAACCAGCCATAACAACGTAATCAACGTTATAGCGCTTGAGCTCGGTAGCAATAACCATATCTGCAACAAATGGATCTTCGTACGTCTCCTTTGAGAGCGTCAGGGTTTGCAGACCAGCTGCTTCCGCCCTCTTCAAACCATATGCATCGGGGCGAGAAGAAACAACCAGTTCAATGGTTGCGTCTAGCTTGCCAGCATCAATGGCGTCAATAATGGCCTGCAGGTTGGTACCTGAACCGGAAAGAAGAACGCCAAGCTTAATTGGCATCGTTGTAGACCACCTTTCCGGTACCTGGGATAATCTGACCCATGACAAATGGCTCAAAGCCCTGGTCAGAGAGGGCTTCTGCTACATCGTCAACGTCATCCATGTCGACGATAAGTGCCATACCAACGCCCATGTTGAAGGTGCGATACTGCTCGTCAAGAGACAGGTTTGCTGCGCTAGAAACGTATGAAATAACTGGTGGAATATCCCATGCAGGACCAGCCTCTCCACCACGATCAACCTCTGCATCAAGGTGAGCTGGCAGCGCACGGTTAAGGTTCTCGGTGATTCCACCACCGGTGATGTGTGCCATAGCCTTGATAGGAGCTCCTGCGCGGAGTGCGGCAAGCAATCCACCTGCGTAAATAGTAGTTGGACGCAAAACAGCGTCTGCGAGTGACTCTCCACCGAGTTCCTCTAGTGGCTGGTTAAGCTCCTCGACAGTCTTACCCTCAATGGCTACCTTACGTACCAGCGAATATCCGTTGGAGTGAATGCCAGAAGAAGGAAGTCCCAGAATGACATCACCTTCACTGACCTTCTCGGGACCTAAGATCTTTGGTTTGTCGACAACGCCCACGACAAAGCCAGCAAGATCGTAGTCGTCAGGATTCATAACACCTGGATGCTCGGCCATCTCGCCGCCCACCAGCGCACATCCGCTCTTGCGGCAGCCTTCTGCAATGCCGCCAACAACCTCGGCAACTGCCTCGGCTTTAAGCTTGCCCACAGCAACGTAATCCAAGAAAAACAGCGGCTCGGCTCCCATGGGAACAATGTCGTCGACGCACATGGCAACCAGGTCCTCGCCTACCGTATTGTGGCGATTGAGAAGCTGGGCGATGGCAAGCTTAGTACCAACGCCGTCGGTGCCGCTGACCAGCACAGGCTCTTCCATGTCCTTTAAAGCTGCAGCCGAGAAGCAAGAGCCAAAGCCGCCCAGGCCGCCAATGACCTCGGGACGAGTAGTTGTAGCAACAGCAGCCTTGATGGCGTCAACCGCGCGAGCGCCCTCATCAACGTCAACGCCTGCGTCAGCGTAGGTAATCTGCTTGATTGGATCAGCGGAAGTAGTCATTGTTTCTCCCCTTACTGCTCTGAGGGCATAAGACCCTCATCAATTAACTGCTGTTCTACCTGGTCAAACTTTAGTGCATAAGACGGATGCAAGTTATCGGGCTTGGTCTCTGGTAAAAACCTCTGGTAGAAGTCCTCTGGAATTGCCACGGGATACTTGCCGCTAAAACAAGACTCGCAATCGCCGCTTGATGGCACGCATGCCAGCAGACCCTCGAGGCGCAAAAAGCCTAAGGAATCTGCGCCGATATAATCGCAAATCTCTTCTGTACTCATTTTTGCCGCAACAAGCTGGTCCTGATCGGCAGTATCAATACCGTAGAAGCAAGGCCATGCAACCTTAGGAGAAGCACTTCTCACGTGCACTTCTGTGGCTCCTGCATCTCTGAGCAGCTGAACAATCTGCTTGGAAGTAGTGCCGCGAACAACAGAATCGTCTACCATTACGATGCGTTTACCTGCAACAACGTCCGAAAGCGCGTTGAGTTTGAGGCGAACGCCCAGCTCACGAAGCTGCTGTGTAGGCTGAATGAATGTTCTTGCAACGTAGCGGTTTTTGATCAAGCCAGTGCCAAAAGTCACGTCCAGCTCTTGTGCAAAACCCTCAGCTGCAGGAACACCGGAATCAGGTACACCGATTACCAGGTCAACGTCTGCTGGGGTCTCTTTTGCCAGCTGGCGACCCATCTGGTGACGGACAGAATACACCGAGCGACCACTAATAATAGAGGCAGGACGCGAGAAATACACCTGCTCAAAGATGCAATCTGCCTGCTGACGAGGAGAAAGTCCCATCTCAGAAGACAGGCCGTTGTCTGAGATGCGGATAATCTCGCCGGGAGCAACCTCACGCACATACGTGGCACCCACGATATCCAGCGCGCACGTCTCAGATGCAACTACCCAGTTATTCTCGCCTTCCTCGCCAATATGGCCGAGTACCAGCGGACGAATACCGTTAGGATCCCTAAACGCATAGAGGGCATTCTCGCGGATGAGCACCATGGCGTAGCCGCCCTCAATGAGGTTCATGGTTGCAGCAATACCGGTACGCAGACGGTGTGTACGACGCGTGAAGTAGCCGATAAGCTGGGCTGCTACCTCGGAATCCGTGTGCGATCTAAAGGAAATCTGGCGAGAAGACAGTTCTTCTCGCAAAGAGTCAAAGTTGACGAGGGTACCGTTGTGCGCCAGGGCGATGAGGGTCTCGTCGATGGACGACATGTGAGGCTGAGCGGACTCCCAACCCTTGGCGCCCGCAGTGCCGTAGCGGCAGTGACCAATAGCCACTTTACCAGGCATTGCGTTGAGATCATCGTTGTTGAAAACTTCTGTTACGAGGCCCGTATCTTTTCTGATAAGCACGGTATGGCCGTCGCCGACAGCTATGCCTGCGGAATCTTGCCCGCGGTGCTGCAGTGCGTGCAGCGCAAAATAAGTGAGTCGAGCAACGTCACGGTCAGGCGCCCATACTCCAAAGACGCCACATTCCTCGTGAAGTTCCATTGGATCCCCTCCGGATGCCTCGGCCTGAGTCACCCTTGATCAAACGCTTCTCACGTCTGGCAACAATACATACAGTGTACCTGGAAATTTGCAAGAAAAAGCGCTCCGAACAAATATGTTCGGAGCGTGTAACAATTTTTTAAGAAAGTAGCATTTTACTGCCCTGACT
>JABZHE010000133.1:0-3180 GCA_015259025.1 Atopobium sp.
TCAGAAAGGCTTTGAGAAGCTGCTTCTGGAGCTCATTTGCAACAGCAAACACGCAGCTCAGGTTGAGCTGGTCCCCACAGACGAGGGAGACGCTCAAGAAGAGGCTGCTGAGCTGGAGCAACTTCGCTCTACGCTCACCGATGAGGATATCGAGAAGATCCGCGCAGAAGTTGAGGCACTCCGTTTGGAGCAAGAAACACCTGACGCTCCAGAAGATTTAGCCAAGCTGCCGGCCCTCTCGCTTAGTGATATCGGCGCAGGTAGAGAGCGTCCTGCTGGCTTTGAGGCTGAGGCTCCCCTGCCATGCATTGCGCATGAGCTGGACACTCACGGCATTGACTACGTCTACCATTACTTTGATTTGACCAGCGCAGTTACCTTTGAAGAGCTGCCACTTGTGGGCATTCTCGCAGAGGCTCTGGGCAAGCTTGATACAGCATCACACACCGCGTCTGAGCTGGATATCCTTATTGAGAGCAACCTTGGTCACCTCTCGTTCTTCACTGATATCTACGACCAAGACACGCTTGATCAGGCGCACCCTGCCTTCATTGTTGCTGCAAGTGCCCTTGCCGAGAAAACCCAGGGACTTGCAAGCATTCCTTCTGAGGTTTGGTCCAGCACGCGCTTTGACGATTTGAACCGCTTAAAGAACATCTTGATTCAGCGTCGCATTGCGCAGGAGCAGTACTTTGTTGGCGCTGGTCATACTGCAGCGCAGAATAAGGCTTTGACCGCCTACTCTGCAGCTAATCGCGTAAACGATGCTCTCGCAGGCGTTGGCTTCTATGAGTATCTGAAGAACCTGCTTGCCAACTGGGATGAACGCGCTCCTCAGCTTGCAAAAGACCTGGATGCGCTCACCCGCAAGATGTTCCGTGCAGACAACGTTACGGTCAGCTTTACGGGCTCCGCTCAGAGCCGCGAGGCATTCTGGCAAGCAGCGGGAGACCTTGGCCTTACTGATGGCAATAAATCGCAGGCAGGCGACGCTGCGCCAACCCTTGTTGTCCCTGAGGGTAAGCTGCAGCACGTGGCGTATATCATTCCATCAAACGTCTCCTACGTTGGTCTCTCTTATCCAAACGTTGCCCATGCAACCAATGAACAGCAGGGTAACTGGCTCATTGCCACCAGAGTTCTGGGTCTTGATTACCTGTGGAATGAGGTTCGCGTCAAGGGTGGCGCTTATGGCGTCATGTTCAGAAACTCCATCGCTGGCCTGCAAAGCTTTGTCTCCTACCGAGACCCCGCGCTTGACGCAACCCTCGACCGCTATGTTGGCGCAGGTAGTTGGCTCTCTGAGTGGACTCCAGACGCTGACGAGTTTGAGGGCTATGTAGTTGCCTCTGTGGCAGGCGTTGACGCCCCTGTTCCCGCTCGAATGCTTGCTCGCAGGCAAGACATCGAGTACTTCAACCAACGTGATCCAGAGCGTCTTCTTAAGCTTCGCGAGAAAATCCTTCACGCCCAGGTTGAGGACATCAAAGAACTGGGAAGCACCATGCCTCAAAGCTATGACGACCTCTCGGTTGTTGTCTTTGGCGCTAAGGAGGCCATTGAAGCCTCCAAGCTTGATCTTGAGGTTGTCGATCTCTTTGGCGGCCAGGAGAACTAGGTCTGGTAGCTGAAACAAAAACGCAAAAGCCCTGTCATGTACACACATGACAGGGCTTTTTTTGTGAGGTATGAGGTGCAACTAGACGTTCTTCTCGCCAAGAGCGCGACCAGGCGGCGCGTTACTCGCTTCTCAGTGCCTGAACTGGATCGGACTTAGCTGCTCTACCTGCAGGAATAAGACCTGCCAGAAGCGTCAGAACAACGCTGATCAGAATCAAAATAAGTGCTCCGTTTATCGGCAAAATCACCAAATTGTCCACGTTAAACATGGCTTTGACCACAGCGTTTGCAGGCAAAATAAGCAGCTGCGTAATGCCAATACCCATAACACCGGAGATAAGGCCTTCAATAAACGTCTCTGCATTGAATACGTTGGCAATGTCTCGCCTAGAAGCACCAATGGAGCGCAGGATACCAATCTCCTTTTTGCGCTCAAGTACCGAGATAAACGTAATGATGCCAATCATAATGCTGGAAACAACAAGCGAAATAGATACAAACGCAATCAGCATTGCCGAGATCATATCAACAATCAGCGTGACAGAACTCATCAGCGCACCAACAATGTCGGTATACGTCACTACCTTAGACTCTTCACCTGCAGCCTTTGCATCAGCGTTATACGTATTAAGAATTTCAACAATCTTCTCTTTGCTTGCAAAGTCTTTAGGATAAATATTGATTGACGTGGGCTTATTAAGGTCCGCATATCCCATCTTAGAAAGATTTGATTCATACGTTGCCGGCGTTGCCCTTAGCATTGACGCAGCAATAGCTGCTAACTGCGATGGGTCAGCATTGAGCTTAAAGGCACTTGCGAGCGTTGCTTGATCTATGTGCATAGCATTGGACATATTTGCCGCAACGCCCTGCATAGCTGTATTGAGAGCGCCTGCAATCTGATTTTGCATCCTGGAAGCAACCTGCGTCATCACGCTGGTTAACGCAGACTGCACGTAAGCACTCATAGCACGCGTAATAGCTGCAGAAAGTGCACTTGCAATCTGTGACTGATAAGCACTCATAAGCCTCTGAGAAACCTCAGCCTGGACGCTTGGAAGGTCTGGATTGGTTCCCAGCTTATTTGCCAGAGCAGTAACCAGCTGTTGCTGCAGGTCATCGGTATCAACCGCAGAAGAAACCGTAGTTACAATCTGCGTGCGTACCTGATCTGTTGCAAGGTAGTCTGCCATAGTCTTGCCAGGGTTAGCCGCACTCCAAGAGTTCCACCCCAGAGCAATGTTGCCCATGAGCGAAGAAATAGCAGCTTGTCCTCCTGGTTTGAAATTAACGGTAATGCCAGAAAGAATCTGCTGAATGTCTGCTGCAGAAAGCTCTGGGAAAGCCGCCGCCAGCGCAGCTGGATCAAGCGAAGACGTAACAGAAGACAGTACATTGCTGTCAGACAGATTAAGCTGTGACGGATCAAAAGCAGGTAACTGCACGTCAGAGAGGTCAAGCGAGGACATATCCAGCCCAGACAAATTAATTGACGAGAAGTTAAGTGCCTGTGAATTAAAGTTAAATGCTGAGGACAGCACGTTAGGATCAACGGAAATG
>JABZHE010000134.1:0-3177 GCA_015259025.1 Atopobium sp.
ATGCCGTACTCGCGCTCCAGGTCCTCGGCCACGGACCCCAGGTGCTCGGCCTGGCGAGTGATGCGCTCGTAGACCTTCTGGCACATGCGATCCAGGTCCTCGTCTGCGCAGCTATTGAGCGAGATGCCCATCGTAATGGTGCGCAGGTCAAGGTTTTGCTCACTGACCATGGCGAGGGTTTCGGCGATTTCCTGTGGAGTAATGTTCATGCGCGTCCTCTCGGAATGCGGTTGTCGTGCGAGCGCCGGGGCGCAGGTGCAGCTTGCGTGTGGTATCGGGGTCCAGGTGCGGTTGTCGTGTGGAGACAACGTCTGGCTTTTGGCGGACGACCAGCCGCAGGGGTTTCTCGACTATTATACTTAAGCAACAACGATAAACGGGGCAAGTTGCGAGGTAACGTGGCGGAAAAAGTCACCCTAAAAACGATTGCGCGCGAGGTGGGGCTGTCGCCCGCCACGGTTTCGCTGGTGCTGAACGGCCGACCGGTGCGCGTGAGTGACGAGAACCGCCGCCGCATCCTCGACGTTGCCCGTCGCGAACACTACATTCCCAACCAGATTGCAAGAAGCCTGGTCACGCAGCATACACAGACGCTGGGGCTGATCGTGCCGAATATCGAGAGCCGATTTTTCTCGTCGTTTGCAAAGATGCTGGAGATGAAGTGCCGCCGCCGTGGGTACGCGCTGTTCATCACTAACTCGGATAACAGCACGTCAAACGATGCAGACCTTGTGCGTCTGCTGGTCAATCGCGGAGCCGACGGCATCTTTATCATCACGTCCGACGAGGTAGAAGCCTCAAAGCAGCTCATCGCCGACCTGGAGCAGCTGCCTGTGCCGTACGTCATGGTGGACCGAACCATCGACGCGCTCGACTGCGATAAAGTCACGTTCAACAATGAGCTCGGCGGCTATCTGGCCACAAAATACCTGCTAGATCACGGTCATCGCCGCATCGCATGCATGGTCAACACCGCTTCCAATACCGGCTGCGCGCGCCTCAACGGCTACGTTCGCGCACTTGGCGAGAAGGGCCTGGAGCTAGATCAGTCGCTTGTGCTGACCAGCGATTATTACATTCCTGATGCGTATCTTGCAGCTCAGCAGCTGATTCGCGTGAACGCTACGGCTGTTGTTGCAACGTCGGACAACATTGCGCTTGGACTGTTACGCTATCTGTACGAGCGCGGCTTGCATGTTCCGCGCGATTATTCCGTTGTCGGGTACGATAACAGCATTTCAGACGCACTGTTTGAGCCGGCGTTGACTTCGATTGAGCAAAATGTTGATGAGCTTTCTGACGCTGCGCTTTCTATTATGTTCCGTCGTCTGGGCGAGCGAGGGGCAGATGTTGAAGCAGCAGGTCAGGCCGCTGCGGAGGTTGACGCAGCAGGTCAGGAAAACGCAGATGATACGGTGGACGATAGCGCTTCAATCCAAATAATCCTTGAGCCGCGCATGATTGAGAAGAATAGCGTGCGTGTTTTGGGTCGCTAATCAGATTTCTGCATATTCATGCAATAAAATTCATTTCTATGAATACGTAATTTTTGGCCTCAAAATTATGTGCCGAAAAAGGTAAAAAACCCGTTTAGTTGGGGATAAAAACTTAAAATTGGCTGATTTATCCCCAACTAAGACGATTTTTTACCGCACCAAAAACTTTTATCTGGGCAAACGTTGTATGCAGAAAAATGAAATCCCCAACTAAACGCATTTTTTACCACTTGGGCACTATTTTGGGCACATTTCGGCATCGTGGGTACTGTTGGGTACTGTTGGGGATCATTTTGCAGATCAAAAGACATCCTAAAAGCCTCCCCGAAAAGAAATTTCCAGAAATCTCATCTTGATAAAACGTTTTATCACTTAGAGTAGTACTTGAAACATAGCCGAAGCATCATACTGTTATGTATGTGTTGTTATGTTCGCTCTAGCTCTCGTCGCAAGGCGGGAATGTCCGCTTTAAAAGCGGTGTACTTGCGTAGAAATGCGCACGTACTTTGCGTGCACAGCACAAAATGTGGCTACACGTACGCTTTCACGGACGGCGAACAAAACACTCGCTCAGGTGATGGAAGCAACGAGGTTGCCTAACCTGCGTAAATACGCAGGCAGCAGCCCAAGAAAAGGAGGAGCACATGGCTCAGCCCGTGTACGGCACACCTTGGCAGACCCTGAATCAGCCTGTATCTGAGGACGAGCTTGCCGGCGTCGATAGGTATTGGCGCGCAGCTAACTACCTGTCTGTTGGTCAGATTTATCTTCGCAGCAATCCTCTTATGAAGGACGGTTTCTCTCGCGAGGACGTTAAGCATCGTCTGGTTGGCCACTGGGGAACCACCCCAGGCCTGAACTTCCTGTTCGGCCACGTCAACCGCTTCATCCGCGACCATAACCAGAACACCATCTTCCTCATGGGCCCTGGTCACGGTGGACCTGCAGGTACCGCACAGTCCCTGCTCGACGGCACGTATCGCGAGACCTACCCATTCATCACCGACGATGAAGAGGGCCTCCAGAAGTTCTTCCGCCGCTTCTCCTATCCAGGCGGAATTCCTTCCCACTACGCACCTGAGACTCCAGGCTCCATCCACGAGGGCGGCGAGCTGGGCTACACCCTGTCCCACGCATACGGCGCAGTCCTGGACAACCCATCCCTGCTGGCAGTCGCTGTTGTCGGCGACGGCGAGGCAGAGACCGGCCCACTTGCAACTTCTTGGCAGACCAACAAGTTCATGGATCCACTGACCGATGGTATCGTCCTCCCAATCCTGCACCTCAATGGCTACAAGATTGCTAACCCAACCATCCTTGCTCGTATTTCCGACGGTGAGCGCGACGAGTTCTTCCGCGGCATGGGCTACCACCCATACAACTTTGTTGCAGGCTTCGACGACGAGGACCACGCCTCCATCCACCGTCGTTTCGCAGCTCTTCTCGAGGCTGTCTTCAACGAGATCTGCGCCATCAAGACTCGCGCAGCCGCAGGTGACGCATCCCGTCCTTACTACCCAATGATTATCTTCCGCACCCCTAAGGGTTGGACTTGCCCTCCTTACATCGACGGCAAGAAGACCGAGGGCTCTTGGCGCGCACACCAGGTTCCACTGGCATCCGCTCGTGACACCGAGGCTCACTTCCAGGTCCTTCGCGACTGGATGGGCTCCTACAAGCC
>JABZHE010000135.1:0-3153 GCA_015259025.1 Atopobium sp.
ATACGCGCGCAGAGATTCGCGAGCTCATGAAGAGTGCCGGCGCAGCTAAGAGCTTCCTCAATCTCTTTGCCTACACAGGTACCGCCACCTGCTACGCAGCAGATGGTGGTGCACTCCACTCCACAACCGTTGACCTCTCCAAGCCTTCGCTTGAGTGGGCCAAGCGCAACATGAAGCGTAACGGCTTTGACGGCGAGGAGCACGAGTTTGTCCAGGCAGACGTCCTGTCTTGGATTACCGAGATGCGTCACACCAAAAACCGCTGGAACGTTATCTTCTGCGACGTCCCCACCTTCTCCAACTCATCGCGCATGAGGCAGAGCTCGTTTGATGTCCAGAGAGATCACGCTGAGCTTATCATTGGCATTTCTCGCCTTCTGACTCGCGGTGGCGTTGCCATTTTCTCGTGCAACCTACGTACCTTTAAGCCAGATGTCGAGAAAATCCAGCGAGCTGGCGTCATCATCGAAGACATAACAAGTGAAACTATTCCGGAGGACTTCTCAAGAAATCAGAAGATTCACCATGCATATAAAATCTCGAGAAAACCGCGGGAAAATGAGTAAATTTTTCCGCTTGCAGACAAAATAAGTACGTTTGTACATTCGTCTAGTTATAACTAGGTATATGGACTAACATATGATGACGAACTGTACTAATCATCTATTGAGAGGATTAATGGATGAATACAAGTAAAGCTGCATTTCATGCGCTTTTCTCTAAGGACAAAGCCAAGAAATCAACTGGCATTCCTCTAAGTGCTGGCATGGTACTTGTTACCCTTGGCATCGTCTACGGTGACATTGGCACTTCTCCAATGTACACCATGAAGGCAATTATCGCTGGTAATGGTGGACTTCTTACCATGAGCACCGATGTTGTTTTGGGCGCTCTGTCCCTCATTATCTGGACGCTGACACTCATTACAACCGTTAAATACGTCATGGTTGCAATGAAGGCAGACAACCACAATGAGGGCGGAATCTTTGCGCTCTACAGTTTGGTTAAAAAGTGTGCCAAATGGCTGATTATTCCTGCCATGATTGGTGGCGCAGCTCTTCTTGCTGACGGTATTTTGACCCCAGCTGTTACGGTAACCACCGCTATTGAGGGTTTGCGTACTATTCCTGCAGCTCATGCCATTATTGGTGATAATCAGCACATTGTTGTCATGATTACCATTGCCATTCTCTGCACACTCTTTGCTCTGCAGAAGGCAGGTACTTCTACCATTGGTAAGGCCTTTGGCCCTGTCATGACGCTTTGGTTCTTGTTCTTGGGTGCCATGGGTGTTATGAACATGCTTGCTGACATTAGCGTTGTTCGAGCTCTTAACCCAGTCCGCGGCATTCTGTTCCTCTTTGATGGCAAGCTCAATGCAGCTGGTCTTATGGTTTTAGGTAGTGTCTTCCTTTGTACCACTGGTGCAGAGGCGCTTTATTCTGACATGGGTCACGTTGGCAAGAGCAACATTTACGTAAGCTGGCCTTTTGTTAAGGTCTGCTTGATTCTTAACTACCTTGGACAAGGCGCGTGGATCATCACTAACCACACCAACGAGGGCTTCAACGCAATCAAAGACCTCAATCCTTTCTTTGAAATGCTTCCTGGTCAGCTTAGACCATTTGCCGTTATTCTCTCTGCGCTTGCTGCAATTATTGCCTCTCAGGCACTGATTACTGGCTCTTACTCCATTGTCTCTGAGGCAATTAAACTTGATCTTATGCCTCACATTAAGATTAACTACCCCTCCACAACAAAGGGCCAGATTTACATTCCACTTGTAAACAACATCATGTGGGTTGGCTGCATTGGCGTTGTACTTCTCTTCCAGAGCTCTGAGCACATGGAAGCAGCGTACGGTCTTGCAATTACCGTTACCATGCTCATGACCTCAATCTTGCTCTACACCTACCTGGCTGTTATCAGAAAGCGCCTATGGGCAGCCATTCCATTCATTCTTTTCTTTGGTGCTATCGAGGCTATGTTCTTCTTCTCAAGCCTTACCAAGTTCTTCCACGGCGGCTACTTTACCGTTCTTATGGCTACCGCAATTTTTGTTGTCATGTTTGTCTGGCGTCGCGGTACCGCTGTTGAGAGGACGCAGAGCGTTTATCTCCCCGTAGATAAATACATTGATCAGCTCCGTAGCTTGAGCCACGATGCGGACTATTCAACTCTCGCTGATAACCTGGTTTTTCTTACTAATGATTCATCCTTTGACAAGCTGGATCGAGACATCCTCTATTCCATCTTGGATAAGCGCCCAAAGCGCGCAAAGGCCTACTACTTCATTAACATCTCGCTGACAGACGATCCAAATACCCGTGAGTTTATCGTCAATGACTTTGGTACAGACTTCCTGTTCAAGATCACTCTGCGTCTTGGCTTTAGGGTAAACCAGCGTATTAACACCTATCTGTATCAGATTGTTGGTGACCTGATTAAGAACAATCAGCTTGCGCCACAGAATCACAAGTATTCCATTTACAAGGAGCACTCCGAGATTGGTGACTTTAGATTCTGTCTGCTGCGTAAGGTACTAGCTCCAGAGACTGACATCAACGGTTTTGATGCTCGTTGCCTTGAGCTTAAGTACTTTATTCGTCGCATCTGCGGATCTCCTGCTCGTTGGTATGGTCTTGAGAACTCCAACATTGTCTTTGAGTACGTTCCTCTGTTCTCCAAGGTTAAGCGTGAGCAGAAACTCATCCGTATCATGCTTGACGATGCGGCTCAGAGTGGTCCTATGCCACTTGTTGAGGCTCCTATGAAAGAGCGCATTGCAGAGATTGAGGAAGATGAGGATATCTTTGCAGAGGCACTGCACAAGGAGCGCGTTGAAAACGCAGCTACCGTTGCAGACTATGTTGGTGGCGATACCGCTAGCTTCCGTCCCCTTAAGCTTGATGAGGAAGCGGCCGATGAAGACGTCTTTGAAGAGCAGCAGGACAGTAATCACTAGCCTAGTGCCTCGTACTTTCTACTAGTTACAACAAAAGCCGACAGATGGTATCTGCCGGCTTTTTCTTTACACGATATGTCATGTCTTGAGCAAAACTCTGAGATGTTACTCTCCCAGCACCCACGTAAGGAATCGCGAGAAACCCGCCTCATCGTTAGTCAAGGTGATATAGGTTGCAGCCTCAAAAT
>JABZHE010000136.1:0-3146 GCA_015259025.1 Atopobium sp.
ACTTTATTCCTATCTTCTCTGCAGTATTCCTTGGTACAGATGTGGTTAAGGCAGTTGTTGAGCTAATTCCTACATGGCTGAGCACTGGTTTGAATGTTTCAGCTCAGATTTTGACTGCATTTGGTCTTGCACTGCTGATCTCAATGATGCTCTCTAAGGGCATGGAGGGCTTTTTGTTCCTTGGTTTCTTGCTCTCTGCGTATCTGCAACTCTCTGTAACAGCAGTTTCGCTCTTTGCAGTTGTACTTGCAGTTATTCTGTCCGGCATTAAATTTGGTCGCGGTGGAGCGGGAGCTGGAACTTTGCAGTCGGCTCATGTAAGCGCCACGCATGATCCACTCGAGGATGACGAGTAGGGAGGAAAGTATCATGGCTGAGAATAAGGTTTCTTTAAATAAAAAGCTTTCACAGTTCTTCTGGCGTTCTTGGGCAATTCAGGATTCTTGGAATTACGAGCGTCAAATGAACATGGGATTTATGTATGGCATTGCTCCAACTATTGATCGATGCTATCCAGATCCAAATGACCCAAAGCAGGTAGAGCGCAAAAAAGAGGCTTATAGGCGTCACATGGCATTCTACAACTGCACACCTCAGACAAGTGCTTTTGTCTTGGGACTTGCTGCATCCATGGAAGAGGCATACGCAGAAGATCCTGATAGCGTTAATCCAGACTCCATTAATGCAATGAAGACTTCCCTTATGGGACCTCTTTCTGGTATTGGCGACTCGTTCTTCCAGGGAACCATTCGTGTTATTGCCTTTGGACTTGGCGTTGCTCTTGCTCAGCAAGGCTCAATCATGGGACCAATTCTGGCAATGCTTATCTCCATCATTCCTTCTGTTCTGGTTACCTGGTTTGCCGCAAAGCTTGGTTATCAGGGTGGTCAGCAGTTCCTGCATAAGCTGCAGGATGGCGTCACCATGGAGCGACTGATGTACGTTTGCGGAATTGTTGGTCTTATGGCTGTTGGCAGCATGGTTGCATCTCTTATTGGACTAACTACACCTCTGGTCTTTGCGGATGGAAGCGTTGTCCTTCAGAACATTTTGGATAGCATTCTTCCACAGACAATTCCACTGCTTCTAACTGCAGGAATGTTCTACATGATTAAGAAGGGCGTTAACACAGGCTGGTTGCTTGTAATTGCAATCTTTGGTGGAATTGCACTTTCCGCACTGGGTATTCTCGCTTAGTAAATCCAGCGGCATTCATAAACGGCATTAATAAACGGTGTAAGTCACGGCGTACGCCATATGAAGAGGAGAAAAAATGTACGAGATCGATCTGAATCAGCCAAAGAGCATTATCTCTAAGATTGTCGAGAACCACACTATTACTCATGTTGCTTTTGTTGGCTGTGGTGCATCTATGTCTGAGCTGTATCCAGCTAAGTATTTCCTGGCAAACAACGCCAACAAGCTTAACGTTCAGCTCTTTACCGCTAACGAGTTCAACTACGATACTCCTGCATGGCTTGGCGAGCACACCCTTGTTATTACCTGCTCCCTTGGTGGAGGTACCCCAGAAACAGTTACCGCAAACACTACTGCTAAGAAAGCTGGTGCTCCTGTAGTTGCTGTTACACACGTTGCAGATTCTGCGCTCACCAAGGAAGCTGACTACGTAATTGTTCACGGCTTTGAGAAGAACTATGCAGCAAAGATTGAGAAGATGGGCTATGTCCTGGCACTTGCTGCAGAGATTCTTCAGCAGACAGAGGGCACCGAGCTTTATCAGGATGTCATTGACGGTCTCAACGCAATTTATGACCTCGCTGAGAAGTCTGCTCAGAGTGCTGGAGCTGAGGCACAGAAGTTCGCAGATGCTTACAAGGATGATCAGCTTATCTATCTTATGGGCTCTGGCGCATCCGCAAAGGTTGCTTACTCAACCTCTATGTTCCTGTTCTCTGAGATGCAGTGGATTGACTCCGCAGCGTATAACACAGGTGAGTATTTCCACGGACCATTCGAGCTCACTGAGGATGGAAAGCCTTATCTGCTCTTTATGTCTGAGGGCGCAACAAGGCCAATGGACGCTCGCGCACTTACCTTTATGCAGCGCTTCAACTCCAAGGTAACCGTCATTGATTCAAAGGATTACGGTCTTGCAGGAGCTGTTTCTTCCAAGGTACTTGGCTATTTCAACCCATTCATTCATACCGCAGTCATGCGTGTTTATGCCGAGAAGATCGCTGAGGCTCGTAAGCATCCTCTGACCATGCGTCGTTATATGTGGAAGATTGAGTACTAAGCTGATTCTATAAATCAAGCTCAAGAAAGGACAGGTTCTGCCTGTCCTTTCTTCATATACGGGGGAGTTGTTCTCTTACTGTGAAGCAAACCCTCGACAAGATGCTTATCTGCAAGATGTATTATTGTTATAAAGGTTTCAAATTATTGAGATGTCTATAATGTCTTAGGAGTAGTTTTGAGTACAACAAACGTACAGCCTCTATATCAGCAGATATACGATGACATTAAGAGTGATATTGAGTCTGGTGTATATCAGGTTGACGATAAAATTCCTTCTGAAACCGAACTGAGCGAGAAATACAACGTAAGTCGTATTACGGTTCGTCGTGCTATTGAAGATCTTTGCGCCGACAGTCTGCTTACAAAGAAGCAGGGCAGGGGCACGTTTGTAGGCTCAAAGCAGCTTAAGCGTAGACTTGAACAATCTTTAGAGTCCCGCAGTTTTAGCGAGATGTGCGCTGCTTGTGGAGCTGTTCCAAGAGCCGAGGTAGTAGACAGGCAAATTATTCCTGCGCGTCCAAATGAGATAAAGTTCTTTGGTCTCTCTGAAGGTGCTTTAATTCTTTATATTCGCAGGATTCGCTATGCAGATGATCTTCCTATTGTTGACGAGCGTGTTATTTTGCCCTACGAGTGGGCTTCAAATCTTTACACGCATCCTCTTGAAAACGTCTCAATGTTTAAGGCCGTTACTGAAATTCTTGGAAGAAAGCCGGTTAAGAGTTCTTCCTGGACAATTAATGCAGTGAGGGCAACAACAGAGCAGTCAAGTCGTCTTGATATCTCCGTTGGAGCTCCGCTTATTGCAAGTGAGTCCTATTTTCTGGATAAGGAAAAAAAGCCTGTTTACATTGGAAAAGACTTCTTTGTTGGAGGCCGCTACGAGC
>JABZHE010000137.1:0-3143 GCA_015259025.1 Atopobium sp.
AGTCTCAAAACCAGCAAGCGCCAGAACCTCTGCCATGATGTTCTCAAAGAAGAGAGAGTTCATGCCAGTAGCGCCAACGGAGCCAATCTCTTCCTTGTCGGTCAGGATGGTGACGGAAGTACGTACAGGAGTGTCGCACTCAAGCTGCGCAATCAGGGAAGGGTAGGAGCAGCTGCGGTCGTCGTGACCATAGCCCAAGATCATGGAGCGATCAAAGCCCATGTCGCGAGCAGGACCTGCAGGAACAATCTCAAGCTCAGCGGAGAGAAGGTCTGCTTCCTCAATGCCGTAGAGGTCCTTCAGGATGTTGATGACGTTAGCCTTAACAGCTTCCTTTGGCTCGTCGCCCTCTGCATCAGCGGGTTTCTCGCCATTCTGGCCCCAAACAAGTGGACGATTGCCAACAATAAGATCCAGCATCTCGCCCTCAATAACCTTAGAAGCAGTCTTTCCAAGCTGCTCAGCGCTCAAGTGGATGAGAAGGTCGGAGATGCAGAAAACAGGGTCAGTTGGATCCTCGCCAACGCATACGTTTACGACGCTACCGTCTTTAAGTGCAAGAACGCCATGAATTGCCAGAGGAATAGTGACCCACTGGTATTTTTTGACGCCGCCGTAGTAGTGGGTGTCAAGGGTAGCAAGCTCATTGCGCTCCTCAAGAGGGTTCTGCTTGACGTCCAGACGAGGGGAGTCGATGTGAGCACCAAGAATGTTTAGGCCCTCTTCCAGAGATTTGGTACCAATCTGGACAAAGATGACGGACTTGCCGCGAATGTCTGCATAGACTTTGTCGCCAGCCTTGAGGGTTTTACCTGCAGCGATGGCGTCAGAAAGCTTAACGTAACCTGCTGCTTCGGCAAGCTTGATAGCGCTTGCGGCGCACTCGCGCTCAGTCTTGTTCTCGGAGATAAACTTTCTGTAGCCCTCGGTAAACGACTGGAGTTTGTCCAGGTCCTCCGAGGTGTACTTTTTCCATGCATTAATGGTTTCCATACCCATCCTTTCTGTAGCAAGCTCTTTGTGAGCTGCTGCTTGTTGTTGCTGTTAGGTGTGTTGCAGTGGCCGCGCAGGCGGCTGCTATGCCAGCAGTCCTGCGACCGCGACTTAGTTGCCTCCGTTGGAGCTGTTTGAGCCAGAACCACTGGATCCGCTGCCAGAACTATTGCCGGAACCGGAGTTCTGATTGGAACCAGAATTGCTGTTTGAGCTGCCCGTTCCGGAGTTGTTGCTGGAAGAATTACTCTCAGACGAGCTGCTTGAGCTGCTCGAGTCGCTGGTCTTTTCCGAACTAGACGAGCTATCGGAGCTGGTGGTCTCTGATTTTTTGGAGTCAGTGCTCTCCGAAGAGGAATCCTTGGAATCAGTGGACTTGCTTGACTCGTCGGTCTTCTCGCTAGAAGAGCTGGAATCGTCTTTCTTATCCGTCGAATTGCTGGTATTCGTAGTTTTTTCCGTCACAACTGGGGTTGTGCTGACCTTTGGTCCAAGACCGGATCCGTCGGTGATATAGCTGAGGAACATGGCGTAAAGAATGACGGCAGAAATGGTAAAGATAATCGAAATAATGGTTACGATAGTCAGCGCTCTTACGCGCTTGCGCGACAACATTGGTATGCGATTTACCTGCGACGATTGTCCCGCGGTAGAAGCAGTGTTGGTGTAGTAATCGCGAGAAGGTGCGTATTGGGGTCGAGGCATGTACTGCGTGCCCTCGAGCGTACTCTGATTGCTGTCTGGATATGTCTGCTGGTTGTAGTCATCGTTGTCGCTGCTACGGAACTTGTGTGTAGAGCGCCTAATAACGTTCTGGTAAATCTGCGAAGCAAGCGCCGACGCAGCGGCACCAACAGCCACGCCGATGATTGAACCAGCAATACCAATCTGGTTTGACAGTACAAACGCGGTCACCGCGGCAAGCGATGTTGCCAAAATTTGGGTAATTGAGACGTCCTTAAGAAGGCTGGGCTTCTCGTTTGTTGCCTCATCTGTAGGCTGAGCAGGCGAAGCTAATCGAGTTTTGTCTGCATCAAAGTGCTTATAGCTCACAAGATGCTCCTTTCTTCGAACTGATAGCCTACCTCATTTTTGTGAAGAAGTAATGTTTCGTCGCTAAATCGCAACATCAGTTGGCGAGAAACCCGTCGGGTTTCTCGCAGTGTTTTGTTAAAAACGACCCTATCAAAGGTGATGAAACAAGGTATCATTTATATGTATCAGTTTTCCGTCAAACGGAGGTTTAGCATGCTTGTAAGCGCAAAAGCCATGCTCCAGAGTGCCGAGAAGGGTCACTATGGCATCGGCGCATTCAACGAGAACAACCTTGAGTGGACCGCAGCAATCCTTGATGCAGCAGAAGAGCTTCAGTCTCCTGTCATCATTCAGTGCACCAGCGGCGCAGCAAAGTGGCAGGTAAGCTACCGCGTTGTTGCAGATATGGTTCGTCGTCTTGTTGAGGACAAGAACATCACTGTTCCAGTTGCTCTCCACCTTGATCACGGTTCATACGAGGATGCATTCAAGTGCATCGAGGCTGGATTTACTTCCATCATGTATGACGGTTCTCACGAGCCTGATTTTGAGACCAACCTTAAGCGCACCGAAGAGGTCGTAAAGGCAGCTCACGCAAAGGGTATTTCTGTTGAGGCTGAGGTCGGCGGCATCGGCGGCACCGAGGACGGCGTTACCGCTAAGGGCGAGCTTGCTGATCCTGAGCAGTGCGCAAAGATTGCTGACCTGGGCGTTGACTTCCTCGCTTGCGGCATCGGCAACATTCACGGCATCTACCCAGCTAACTGGGAGGGCCTCTCCTTCGACCAGCTCAAGGCTATCAAGGAGCGCGTTGGTGATCTTCCACTTGTTCTTCACGGTGGCACCGGCATTCCTGTAGAGCAGGTTCAGAAGGCTATCTCTATGGGCATCTCCAAGATTAACGTCAACACCGATCTTCAGCTTGTCTTTGCTGAGGCAACGAAGAAGTACGTTGAGGCCGGCAAGATTGAAGAGGGCAAGGGCTACGATCCTCGTAAGCTCCTGAAGCCGGGTCGCGAGGCTATTGTTGCTCGCACCGAAGAGCTCATTAAGCAGTTTGGCTCTGACGGTAAGGGCTGGAACTAAAGTTTATCCGGCTAAGCCGCCTGTACAGT
>JABZHE010000138.1:0-3122 GCA_015259025.1 Atopobium sp.
TCTGGAATACCTGCACGCTTTGCCACCTCAAACATGGGACGCATCTCGGATGATTGAGCAATCTCGATATCGGATGTAACCTCAGACATGTTGTTCCTAACCTAAAGTGGACTGCATGCACGTACTAAACACATGATGCGGCTGTTACACCGCATCAAGTTTTACCTATGAGAAGTCAGCAATCTGCTGCTCTAGCTGAGCAACAAGCGTAGTAAGTTCTTCTGCGCGCGCACGTTTCTTCTCGATAACTTCAGGCGCTGCCTTAGCAACGAAGCCCTCGTTAGCAAGGGTACGCTCCACACCAGAAAGCTCCTTCTTTGCGGACTCAAGATCCTTCTGAAGACGCTTAGCCTCTGCAGCAAGGTCAACAAGCTCGCCAAGAACAACGTACATCTCAAGGCCAGCGTCGGTGACAGAAACAGAACCAGCAGGCTTCTGAGGAGCCTCAGCAACCTCAAGCGAGCTTACACGGCCAACGTTCTGGATGAATGCTGCTTGCTCCTTCAACGCTGCAACATCCTGTGCTGGAGCTTTAACCACAACAGCAAGGTCTGTCTTTGGCGACAGCCTATAACGAGCGCGAGAAGAACGAACAGCAGAAACAACGGTCTTAGCAAGCGAGAAGTTATGCTCAGCTGCCTCGTCAACAAAGTTTGCAAGCTCCTGTGGGTCTGGCCACTCAGAGACCATCAAGAACTCCGCATCGTGACTCAAAAGACCAGATGCAGGAAGGGCATCCCAAACGCTCTCGGTAACAAATGGCATGGCTGGATGCAGAAGCCTCATGCTGACATCCAGGACAAAGACAAGGTTGCGCTGAACCTGCAGACGCTCCTCAGGAGTTCCATCCAGAAGGCGGCCCTTGCAAAGCTCGATGTACCAGTCGCAGACATCATTCCAGAAGAAAGACTGAATGTTGCGGGCATACTCGCCAAAGCCATAGGTCTCAAGCTGCTCAGTTGTCTCTGCTACAACCTTAGCAAGGCGCGAGAACATCCATGCGTCTTCTGGCGTTTCTGCCTTTGGCATGCCGGCAGTGTAGCCGTCAAGATTCATCTGAACAAAGCGACTTGCATTCCAAATCTTAGTAACAAATGAGCGTGCCTGATCAGTTCTTGGAGACTCAATAAGCTCGCGAGTCTTCTTATCAAGAACAGCATCAAACTTAACGTCCTGGTTGTTGGTAATAAGCGTAAGCAGGTTATAACGCATTGCGTCTGCACCATACTTAGCAATCAGATCCATAGGATCTACACCGTTACCCTTTGACTTGGACATGCGGCTGCCGTCCTTGGCCAAAATGGTTGCGTAGATGTAGACATCGTGGAATGGAATCTCTTTGGTGAAGTAGAGCGAGCTCATAATCATGCGAGCAACCCAAAGAGCAATGATGTCTCGAGCGGTTACCAGTACCTGCGTTGGGTGGTGACCCTCAAGCTGCTCTGGATGGTCTGGCCAACCCTGTGTAGCAAAGGTCCACAGCTGAGAAGAGAACCAGGTATCCAGAACGTCCTCATCCTGGTGAACATGATGGCCGCCACACTTTGGACAGACATCGGTGTCTTCCATAAGAGCATCCTGCCAGCCACAATCATCGCAGTAGAACACAGGAATGCGATGTCCCCACCAAAGCTGCCTGGAGATGTTCCAGTCGCGGAGATTCTCCATCCAGGTGAGGTAGGTCTGAGTCCAACGCTCTGGGTGGAAGGTTACCTGACCGTCTTTAACTACCTGTGCTGCAGGCTCTTTGAGCTTATCAACGGCAACAAACCACTGCTCAGAGAGCCATGGCTCAAGCGTAGTGCCGCAGCGATAGCAATGCATAACGGAGTGATCAAGGTCTTCAACGTGATCAAGCAGGCCATGCTCTTCAAACCAAGCAACAATAGCCTCACGAGCCTGATCTCTGTCAAGACCAGAGAACTCACCATAGCCGTCAACCACAACAGCATGCTCATCAAAGATGTTAATCTGCTCAAGGTTATGAGTCTGGCCCATAGCAAAGTCATTAGGGTCATGAGCTGGAGTTACCTTAACAAAACCGGTACCAAAGCCTGCGTCAACATGCCAGTCAGAGAAAATTGGAATCTCTCGATTAACAATGGGCAGAATAACAGTCTTTCCAACAAGATCTGTCTTTTCTGGATCTTGAGGAGAAACAGCCACGCCGGTATCGCCCAGCATAGTCTCTGGGCGAGTAGTTGCTACGGTAATGTACTCAACGCCATTAACAGGCTCTTTGAGCGGGTAACGCAGGTACCAAAGATGGCCCTTCTCGTCAGCGTACTCTGCCTCATCGTCAGAGATAGAAGTCTCGCAATGAGGGCACCAGTTTACGATACGCTTTCCGCGATAAATGAGCTGGTCATGATACCAGTCAACAAAGACCTTGCGTACTGCCTGAGTGTACTCAGGAGACATGGTGAACTTCTCGTCATTAAAATCAATGGAGCAGCCCATGCGCTTAATCTGAGAAACAATGGTTCCGCCGTACTCGCGCGTCCAATCCCAGCAAGCCTCCAGGAACTTCTCGCGACCAATCTCCAGGCGAGAAATACCCTCTGACTTAAGCTTCTTGTCAACCTTAGTCTGGGTTGCAATACCTGCGTGGTCAGTTCCAAGAATCCAACGAGTTGAATAACCGCGCATGCGAGAATAACGAATGTAGGTGTCCTGGATGGTGTCATCCATGGCATGGCCCATGTGAAGGATGCCGGTAACGTTTGGTGGAGGGATAACTACCGTACGGTCTTCAGTTCCCTTACTACGACCATAGCAATCTGCCTTTATCCACTTTTCAATGAGCTCAGGCTCAGCTGCCTGAGGATCATAATTCTTGGGCATTTCTTCCACAGTAATCTTGCCTTTCATATGCTGACAACATCGTCAAAATTTGCTTCATTTATTCTACTAATAAAAGACGACTTATGGGGCGCTTTCTTACCATTAGTTAAAATTACTATCGGCCTACACTTCTTGAAGCGTAGGTAAAGTAACAAGCTATACTATCTGCAGATACTTTTTATGCGGAGCTCTATGTCTGCCACAATTCCTGAAGCCACTGCTCGACTTGAACTTGTTCTGGGAAAAGACCGCCTTGGGCAGATTCAAAATTCCTGCGT
>JABZHE010000139.1:0-3115 GCA_015259025.1 Atopobium sp.
AATGTCAGTGTATCCGAATGGGGTGGCAGAAAATTCTGTCACAAGGAGTTCACTCCTTCGTAATAGCACTGGGCGATGAGCGCAAGCATCTCACGAGCTTCATTCTCGCTGCTGTAGTGGCGGGCTACCTCCATTAGGCTCTCCACGAAGTTGCTTGCGAGCACGTGGACGAGCAAGTCCGGGTAGCGCAAAACTGCACGCTCGTTCACCATGTATCGGATGTGTCGCTCAATGCTCTCGACGAAGTCGTCCTTCGCATGCTCGTAGGCGGTGCCCTGGCTCTTGTCGATCAGGATAACCAGCAACTTGTGATGGGCTAGCATGTTGAGCAGGGGTCCCTCGGCGGCAATCTGGTATCTCTCAGAGGGCGTATTCGCAATGATAGCTTCTTCTTCACGTGCAATCCGGTTGAAGTCGAAGGGAGCAGACGAAACGACGCTCTCGAATAGCTTTTCCTTGTTTTTGAAGTACGAGTACAGCAGGCTTACCGACACATCTGCGAGTCTCGCGATGTCCTGCAACTTCGCGCTACGGAAGTCCTTCTCGTAGAACACCTGGACAGCGGCGTCAAGTATGCGTTCGCGCACCTCTTCCTTGAGAACCTGCATGATTTTCTCCTCAAATCCTCTCAATGCTGAATATTAATTCAGTATTGTTCATTCTAGGCGACGCCGAACGAATGTCAAAGAGTGGGGAGACGTTACCGGCAAACTATGCATGGCTCATTTTCGACCATTTAACTTGAAGTATTGCGTTTGATTGGCCTGTGCGCAACGACACACAAGACCACATCGTTGTGGATTTCAGCCCCTAGGGTGTCTTAGCAATGCCAAGGCGCTCCTGCCAGCTCCTCTACCCCGCTTCCTGCTGTATGAATGCATCATTGGCTATTGGGACAGCAGAAGTATGGCCGAGACGGTAAACTCTCTCCCCTGAAGAAGTGGTGCAACGGCTCACGAGGGTCTTTTGTTATCCAGAAGGAGCTCATCGACTGCATGCGCAATATGATGACGCCTATTAATCTGGTTCAGCAATATAACGCTAAAACGAGAAAAGCAGTTAAACTTACTTATCACCGTACGCGATTCGGAAGTAATCCAGCGTTGCTTTGAATCTATCCTGAGCTGTAAGACACGTATCAAGAAGATAGCCGTTCTCCTTGTCCCACTTAGAGAGTCCACGATAGTAGAAAGACTTCATATCATCAGAAATGACAAACGGAACAACGTCATAAGTAAGGCATTCTTTGAGCATGATCAACCTGCCGACACGCCCATTGCCGTCTTGGAATGGATGAATGCGCTCAAAGCGAACATGGTAATCAACAATGTCTTCAAAGGAATGGGAGCTGTTTGAGTTATAAGCCTTTAACAGCGACTTCATCTCTTTAGCAACATTTTCTGGAAGAGTGGTTTCTCGCCCGCCGACCTCATTTGGTAAGCGTTTGTAATCTCCAACAGCAAACCAGTCCTGTACAGAATCTGTAGTTCCCGTTTTTAGAATACGGTGCAGTTCTTTGATGATGACCTCTGTAAGAGGGTCTTTTGCATGGTCAATCACGTAATCGATAGCGCGGAAGTGATTCAGAGTTTCTACGATGTCATCAATGTGAACAGGATTTCCATCAACGCCGATAGTCGCCGTTTCAAAAATCATACGTGTCTGATCGAGGGAGAGTTTGCTTCCCTCAATGTGATTAGAGTTGTAGGTAAGTTCAACTTGAATCTTATGGTAAATGCCTCCCTTTATTTTTGAGGCTTTTTCTTCAATCAAGCGCGTAAGCAGCAGACTTGTTGACGGTGTTTTGGCATTTTTTCTAGAAGGCTTTACGACACCGGCTGGAATGTTCCAAGTTTTTCCCACGAGAAAAGCGCCTGGTACACGTCCATTAGCGCAGTAATTGCGCACACTTCTCTCGGATATGCCCCAGAGCTCAGCAATCTCCACTGCAGAAAGAAATCCCATCAAGCTTTACCTCCCTATCGGCAAAAACTGATGAGATTATTATAGCAAAGGAGACTGTTTATTGCCGATAACGGCAAGATTTAAAATCTACAAGCCACCATAAAAACAGGTAGATGGCGGCATATGGTAAACTTATATAACAATGATGCCGAATCACGCAGCACTCAAATTGAATCTTCAAAGGAACGACGATGGACGAAACCGAGCTCAAGCAGACGCTCCTCAACGGCAAGAAGACTGAGCGAATTATATTTGCCGTCACTCCCGACCTCAAGAAAGCGGTGACAGCCATGGCCAAGCAGGATTGCGTGTCGGCTAGCGCCTTCATCGCGTCGATGCTTGCGGAAGAGGCAGTCAGGAGGGTAGCGCGATGAACGAATCGGACGTGCGCTTAAAGCTCATCGACCCCGCGTTGAAAAAGAGCTGGGACACTGATAAGCAAATATTCACCGAATACTATTTCACCGACGGCGAGATCGTCGTGCGCAAGAACCTCCAAACCAGGAAGAAGCCGAAGAAGGCCGACTATCTGCTTATGTACAGGCGCGAAATGCCCATCGCTATAGTCGAGGCGAAGGATTCGAACCACACGGTCGAGGCCGGTCTGCAGCAGGCGATGGACTATGCCATCGCGCTCGACGTTCCCTTCGCATACAGCTCAAACGGCAAAGGGTTCGCCGAGCACGACTTCACCACAGGCAAAGTTCGCCGCCTACAGATGGATGAATTCCCGACCCCAGACGAGCTTTGGAAGCGCTATTGCGAATCGAAGAAGCTCTCAACGGAGAAGGCCGAGGATATTGTTTTATCGCCTTACTATTACGAACACGGCGGTAACTCGCCGCGCTATTACCAGCGCAACGCTGTCAATCGAACGGTCAGGGCGGTCGCCAAGGGCCAGGACAAGCTCCTCCTCGTCATGGCGACTGGCACGGGCAAGACGTACACGGCCTTTCAGATAGTTCATCGCCTGCGCGAGGCGGGCTTGGCTCGAAAAGTGCTCTATCTAGCTGATAGGAATATCCTCGTTGACCAAACCATTGATGGCGATTTCAAGCCGCTGCGCAAGGTTATCACGAAGGTTGAGCATCGCAAACTCGATCCGGCCTACGAGATTTACTTCGCCTTGTATCAGCAGCTCGTCGGCGCC
>JABZHE010000013.1:0-11455 GCA_015259025.1 Atopobium sp.
CAAGTATTGCTCTATCTCGAATGCCTAGGGGCGAATTAGGAAATGGCTGATCAAGCAGCTCTTCTGCCTTCTCTTGAGAGATAACATCAGGAAGCCTTTGAATTCTTGCTGCGGTAGGTAGATCTTCTGCTGGAGATGACTCACAAATTTGCTCAACAGCCATAAACTTGTGGAAGTTTCTAAGTGCCGCAGTGTGGCGCTCAACCGAAGCTGGAGCCATTCCTAAATCTCTCAGAGAGCCTATGTACTCTTCAACATCGGAGCGAGTCACCTGGCTGGGCAAAGTAATCTTTTTGCCATTCAGCCAAAGCAAATAACCCTCTAAATCTCTGGTATAGGCATCAAGCGTATTTACAGAAAGACCTCGCTCAACAGCGACGTACGCTAAAAATTCTGTACGCGCCTGAGCGAGGTCCATAAGTATTCTTCCCTATTAAAAATTCTGCTTAGAGAGCCTGATTTACATCATGACGGTCAACACCCTCATGATGAGCGATTGCTGCACGTGCAAACTCACGGAACAAAGGTGCAGGGTGAGTTGGACGGCTCTTGAACTCTGGATGTGCCTGGCTTGCAACAAACCATGGGTGAACAGACTCTGGAAGCTCAATCATCTCTACAAGGCGATCGTCTGGAGAAACACCAGAAACTACCAGACCAGCCTCAACAAGCTGATTACGGAATACGTTGCTTACCTCATAGCGGTGACGATGACGCTCATAAACCAAGTTGTTGCCATATGCCTCATGGGCAAGAGTTCCCTCAACAACCTTGCAAGGATAAGAACCAAGGCGCATGGTACCGCCCTTGTCAGTAATATCCTCCTGATCAGGCATAAGATCGATGACAGGGTATGGAGTATCTGGACCGAACTCTGCTGAATTTGCACCCTCCATGCCGCAGACGTCACGAGCAAACTCAGTAACAGCCATCTGCATACCAAGACAAACACCAAGGTAAGGAATCTTGAGTTCACGAGCACGACGAATAGCAACCATCTTGCCCTCTACGCCGCGAAGACCAAAGCCGCCAGGAACCAAAATGCCGTCCGCACCAGCAAGCTCCTGCTCTACGTCTTCTTCTGTCAGCTCTTCACCATTTACCAGGCGGATATCAACGTGCCTGCCATAGAAAATACCAGAGTGGTGAAGTGCCTCAATAACAGAAAGGTAAGCATCAGGCAGCTGCGTATACTTGCCGACAACATAAATTCTTGTTGCGTCTTCAAGCGCATTTGCCTTATGCATAGCGGTAGTAAATGCTTCCCAGCCGCCAAGATCACTTGGACGGACATCAAGACCAAGGCGCTCAAGTACCTTCTTGTCAAATCCCTGTGCTGCCAGATGTGCTGGAACATCGTAAATTGAAGGCAGATCATTGTTCTCAAAAACGCAATCTGCATCAACGTCGCAGAAATTAGCGATTTTCTCGCGAATAGATTCATCCACAGAATGGCTAGAACGGCACACGATAAAGTCTGGCTGAATACCAAGGGAACGAAGCTCTTTTACGGAGTGCTGCGTAGGCTTAGTCTTGACCTCATGAGCAGCAGCAATATAAGGAACAAGGCTCACGTGAATAATAGCAACGTTGCTTGCGCCACGCTCTTTTCTAAACTGGCGAATTGCTTCAACAAAAGGCTGAGACTCAATATCACCAATAGTGCCACCAAGCTCTGTGATGACTACATCAGCATTAGTAACCTCTTCAATGCGAGCAAAACGAGCCTTAATTGCATCGGTTACATGAGGAATTACCTGAACTGTACCGCCAAGGAAGTCTCCAGCGCGCTCACGCTGAATCAAAGACTGATAAATGAGGCCAGTGGTGAAGTTAGACTCCCTGGTAAGATTCTCGTCAATAAAGCGCTCATAATGGCCAAGGTCAAGGTCAGTCTCTTTACCATCTTCGGTAACAAAAACCTCACCATGCTGGAAAGGACTCATAGTACCTGGGTCAACGTTGAGATATGGGTCAGCTTTTTGCATCATGACCTTATAGCCACGAGCCTTAAGAAGTCGGCCTAGGGATGCAGCAGTGATTCCTTTTCCAAGAGAGGAAACAACGCCACCTGTTACAAATATGTGCTTGGTCATGGATTACTCCCGTAGGTAAGATTAGCCAATTACATTTCTACGGGTCTTTATATTATTCCGCTTTGAGGCACATAGAGACGAGAAATTTAATCTCCAAACAAATACATTGTTATGTCCATATAGTTCTGAAAAATCTAGCGGACTTCTGACAGCAGCTCATGTGCGTGAGCCAAAGAAGCCTCAGTTATAGAGCCTGAAAGCATGCGTGCAATCTCTTCTTCTCTCTGAGTACCAGAAACCTCTGTAAGAGAAGTTACAGGGAGCGCGTTATGTTCTTCTGTCTTTGAGACTACATACTGTTTAGAGGCCATAACAGCAACCTGTGGCAGGTGAGTTACCACAATCACCTGATGTGTTTTAGCAAGCTGCGCTAAAACCTCTGCAAGAGCAACGGCAGTAGCTCCACCAACACCAGCGTCAACCTCATCAAATACAAGGGTATCGCAAACGTCAGACTCTCCTAGAACCACTTTGCATGCGAGCATGACGCGAGAAACCTCACCACCAGAGGCAATCTTTCTAAGCGGACGAGCAGTCATCTGAGATGAAGGCTTATACATAAGCTCAATCTTTGTAGAGCCAACTTTATTCCACTGCTCAAAAGGAAGATCTTCAAAGTTCAATTCAATCTGAGCTGAGCCCATCTGCAGATGACTCATTTGCTTAGTAACAGCATCACAAAGTTTTGGAGCTGCAGCAACACGAACCTTTTTAAGTGCCTGAGCCTTTACGGTAAGAGTCTCTTTTGCCCTATCTACCTCTGCCTGTGCCTCAAGGACAAGCTTTTCTGTGTCTCTTGTAACTTCAAGAAGATTTTGAGCTGCCTGGTATTTTTTAAATACATCTTTCATACCAGGGCCATACGTTCTCATAAGACCCTGAAGACGAGCCATACGACTTTGCATCTCTTCAAGAGCTTCTTCATCAAAATCAAGAGATCCAACATAGCTTCTAAGCTCTGAAGAAACATCCTCAATCTCTATAAGTGCGCTTGAAAGAGACTCTGCATAATTACCTAGCGTAACATCAAATGTTGCAGCACTTTGAAGCATCTGAACTGCATCAGAGAGAGAATCAATGACACCCTCATCTCCTGAGAGTAACTCGTGTGTTCCTCCTGCAGCTTGAAGGAGAGCCTCTGCGTGTTCAAACCGAGGAAGTTGCTCTTCTAGGTCTTCTAGCTCTCCTTCTTTAGGAGAGACCTCATCAATTCTTTGAACAAGAAATGCCGCTTCATCAATCTTTGCATTGCTAGACTGGCTTACTTCAATAACTCGTTGAAGTTCAGCGATTGCAGCATGGTAAGCATGAAGAGCGTCTACATACTCTGTCTGACAAGATTGAATATCTGATCCAATCCATGCATCCAACATGCTGACATGATTTTTTACGTCAAGTAGTCTTTGATGCTCATGCTGACCACAAAGATCAATTGATGTTCCAATACCTCCGGCCAGTTCTTTAACTGATGCCATGTGGCCATCAATCTCTACTCTGCCTCTGCCATCAGCAGAGACTTTTCTAGAGACTACAATGCCCTCTTGATCTTCTGGCGAGGTAAAAAAGCGCGCCTCAACCCTAAGAGCGTCTGTTCCTTCTCTTACTGCAGAAGCATCAGCGCGCTCTCCTACTAAGAGCTTTATGGAAGATAAAAGAGCGGTTTTACCAGCACCTGTCTCTCCTGTTAAAACAGTTAAACCTGAGGCGGGAGCAAGAGAAGCATCTTCAATAAGTGCGACATTTTGCACGCGAAGTTCATCAAGCATATGCGACCTGCTTACTGACCAGTTTTACCGTAAAATACGCGAGAAACTGAACGATAGAAACTATCAGCACTTCTATCAAGCAGAATGATATCTCCTGGTCCACGGCTAATACGAGCTTTGGTAGCCACACCCTCTTCTGGATGCTTAATGTTTTGTCCATCAGAGAAGAAGTGACATGTTGCTGGTCTATCTTTTGACATGGTAATTTCAACCACATCAGAAGGAGAGGTAAGGAATGCACGAGCCAAAATAGTATGTGGTGCGATTGGCACACAAACCATTCCCGAGAACTCTGGTGTAACAATAGGGCCACCAGCAGCAAGAGCATAGCCGGTGGATCCAGTTGCCGTACTAACAACAAAACCATCACCGCGAAGCTTATCAATATGGTTGCCTGATACAGAAACCGTAAACTCAACCATATCGCCTGCTCCACCTCTGGAAACTGCAAAATCATTGAGCGAGAAGGTCTTCTCGACGTAAGTTTCTCCAGATGGAAGCTCATACTCTGTCTCTATTGCAAGTGTTGCTCTTCTAGATACGTGGAGCTCTCCAGCAAGAGCATCAGCTACCATCTCAATCATTTGATGAGGAGTTGCACTGGTTAAAAAGCCAAGGTGACCATAAGAGATGCCCAAAATTGGAATTTCTGAATACTCAACAATTTTGGCGGCCCTCAGAAGCGTTCCATCTCCACCAAGAGAAATAACAAGCTGGCAATCAGAACAATCTACAACTTTATCCGGGAACAGCTTTTTATCGTGTGCCCATTGAACATCACAGCCCTGTTCAAAGAGCCATTCTTCAAGTTCACGTGCACCAGAAACAGCAACTTCTCTTGAATAATTTGGAACAAGAAGTACCTTCACGCAAACCACTCTCCCGATTTTGCTTGATTGCACAACTGAAACAGTTAACACGTCTGATTCGATGTACTTAGTATACCTAAAAAACTACGAACAATACTACAAAATAGAACATTAGTTCTATTTCACTATTTCTACAGAATGACTCGATACCACTGAAGCAAGATCTAAATCAAACGAACCTGCCTCAAACTGACCAAACAGTAAATATTCCACGTTACCCTTAGCGCCGTGAATAGGACTTTCACACGCGCCCAAAGGACCCATATGAGCTTCCTTAAACGCATCGGAAACCTTTTGCAGCGTTTGCAGACGCACGGAGGCATCAGTAACAATACCGCCCTCACCAACTTCTTCCCTCTTAGCTTCAAACTGCGGTTTGACCAGCGTAACAAAGACTCCTTCAGGAGCTAGAACATCTAAAACAGAAGGAAAAATTGACAAGACTGACGTAAACGATACGTCACACACAGCAACATCAAAAACATGCGAGTAGCCCATTTCTGGCAGGGACGTAATATTTGTACGTTCGAGCAGTTCAACCCTGCTGTCGTTTCTGAGCGACCAATCAAACTGCGCATAGCCAACATCAACCGAGGTAACCGAAGCAGCTCCATGTTGAAGCAGGCAATCGGTAAAACCACCAGTTGAACAGCCAATATCTAAACATTTTTTCTGTTGAACCGTAAAATCAAAAACTTCAAAGGCGCGCTCAAGCTTAAGTCCGCCTCGGCTCACATACGGAATAGCGCCTTTTACGTGCAGAAATAATCCCTCAGGAACAAGCTCTCCCGCTGAAGTTAATCTTCTGTCGCGCGTAGAAACATCACCCGCAAGAATTGCACGTAATGCAGCTTGAGTGTCCTTGAAAAATCCTTGCCTAACCAGCTCTTTATCGAGCCTTTGGCGAGAAATGCGTTGAGCCACTAGTGCTCATCGCTTTCCGAAACCGCGTCATCAGACGACGTTTCATCTGCAGCTGAAGCCTCAACCTGCTCATCAGAAGTCTGCTCATCAGAAGCAGCCGCTGCGCCGCTTGCGTCAGCTGCGTCCCCTGCTGCCTGAGCCTGAATCAGACGCTCTTCCTCTTCTGGCGTAAACTCTGTGGTGTCAACCATGTTTACAGCCTTGGAACCTAGAGCAATTGCCTCATCAAAGAGGTCAAGAGAATGCTCCAGCGAGACGTTCTTATCGCGAACTTGATCAACAATCGAATCAAGCCTTGCGGTTATCTGGTCAAAGCTCTGATATTCAGACGTATCGATTTTTGCCATAGCTACTCTGCATCTTCCACAGAGCTTACTGGCTCTTCTTCAGAATTGTCCTGCTCAGCAGGCTGCTTATGGCACAGAGAATAAATGTCTTCTCCAGCCTCAATATCGTCAACAATACGGCCGAGAACACCGTTAATAAAGCGAGGAGAATCATCGCCGCAGTAAGCGCGAGCAAGGTCAACTACCTCGTTAATAGCAACAGCTACATCAACCTCAGGAACCTCAAGAATCTCGTAAAGAGAAATTCTTAGGAGATTGCGGTCTACGGAAGGCATGCGATCAATTGCCCAGTCTTTTGAATAAGCAGCAATGATGTCATCAAGATCATCTCTAATGCCATCTGCTCCTACTGCCAGTGACTGCGCATACTCATCAAGAGGTCCCTCGGAGAGTGTATAGTCTCCGTCGAGGACCTCAAGAACGCTGCGATTAGTGGCTTCAGCCTGGAATAAAAGCTGTAGTGCTTGGCTACGGGCGCGAGTACGTCCAAAAAACTTAACGCTCAAGCCTACTCCTTAGGAAAAACAAGGCTGTCAATGTAAACATCAACGGAAGCAATGCTGACGCCAATCTGCTCATTTACAGCAGTTGCAACAGCAAGCCTTACCTCAGACGCAAGCTTTGTGAAAGGATAGCCATAGAAAACGGTAAGGTGAACTCCAAGATGGAGCTGACCATTCTCTACGCCTGCTTCTACAGCCTTCTCTGGAGCAAGGCTTCTGCTGGTAAAGACGTTAATAAGGTTGGATGCCAGGGTATCGTTTCCGCCAACGGAGGCAACACCTTCAACACTTCCAGCTGCGCCGGAGACAACCGTTGAAATTACATCTTTTGAGATGCCGATGCCTGCTATACGAAGCTCTGTTTCAGCCATGTCTACCCCCTAAAAAAGACAAACTGTCTTTGAAATAATTACTCAATACTGTTGGGTGCCAATGCACCCAAAGAGAATGCACTAAACGCGAGAAACAAACTTGCCGTCGCGAGTGTCAACCTTAATGCGCTCACCCTGGTTCAGATACATTGGAACCTGAAGAGTTGCACCGGTCTCAATAGTTGCTGGCTTAGTACCACCCTGAACGGTGTCTCCCTTGAAACCTGGATCGGTCTCAGTGATCTCTGCCTCAATGAACATTGGAGGCTCAACGCCAAGAAGCTCAGTGTCTGCGTAGAGAAGCTGTGCGTTATCGTTCTCCTTGAACCAGACGCTCTTCTCGCCAATGAAATCAGCAGGAACAGCTACCTGATCGTAAGTCTCATTGTCCATGAAGTAGAAGGACTCACCGTCGTTGTAGAGGTACTGCATCTCTTTGGTGAGCAGAAGAACGTTCTCAAACTTGGTGCCAGCGTTGCAGGTCTGATCAATAACACGGCCAGAACGAAGGTCACGAATCTTATAGCGGACAAAAGCGCCGCCCTTACCTGGCTTTACGTGCTGGAACTCAACGATGGTGTAGTACTTATCGTTAATCTTAAGGCCAAGGCCGTTCTTAAAATCTGCGGTGCTGATAGTTGCCACGTCTAACTCTTTTCACTCGATAAAGTCGCGAGAAGAACGTGAATTTTCAAACTACCCGCGACACGTATATGCATGTTGGATTTTATCAGTTTCACGCCTTCCGTGCTGGCGGCTCTTGTGAAAATGCAAAATTTGCTTACTTCTTTTTAATAAAACTCTCTTTAATAAGGCGAGGAAGCTGTGGAATTGCCATGAGTCCATGCTTAAAGACAAACCAGAAGTTTGGAGAACGTACGAGTTTCTCCTCCCCTATATAGGCGCGAATTGCCCTGAGTGTTGCCTTGTTGTCTCGCGTAGAAAACGAGTAATTACCATTGCTTTTAGTAAAGATAGCAAAGCGAGAAATGCTTTTGGTACGTCCCATAACTGAGGCGGCCACATGATCTATCTGATCCCAAGGAATTTGAATGTAATCTTCAGGATTTTTCTGGTTGTAAAACTCAAAGGCCTTATTACCAATAAGGATGTCGCCATACGTAGCTAGCCCGTGGAATGACGTTGCCTTTGCGGTGAAGTCAACCGTACTGTTTTGAGACTGAGCCATACAATCCTTTCAAAAAATGGGTCGCACCCATTATAGAGCGCGACCCATATTCGTGCGACTTTAAGTACTAGAACGTACTCTTACTCATTACATAAAGCCAAGGAGTCGACCAATAATACCAACGGCAAAGAGAGCCAAGATGATAGCAATTGGAGAGACCTTCTTCTTAAGCAGTGAGCAGCAAAGCAGTGTCAGACCAACAGCTGCCAGTCCAGGAACAAGCGAGTCAAGGTTGGACTGAAGCGTAGTTACCTTCACTGGATCAAGACCGTTTGGTCCAAGAACAGAGTAAAGCTTCAAAGCCTGATACATTCCGTCTACTCCTGAAGGAATGCTTGTCCAATCAATGTAAGCGCCTGCCTGCTGAGGAATGGTAGAAACAACTGGGGTAAATGAAATTGAAACCCAACGCTGTACCAGGGCACCAATGATAAACATACCAAGAATAGAAGCACCCTCAGTAATCTTGCCCAGCATTCCGCCAGAAAGATCGGAAGAAATTGAAGCGCCTGCCTTGTAGCCAAACTCCTGGGTGTACCACAGGAAGGAAAGGCGGATGACGTTCCACAGAACAAAGAAGAGAATAGGGCCAAGTGCAGAACCACCAGCGGCAATAGATGCGCCGAGTGCTCCAAGAATTGGACGGACGGTAAACCAGAAGACTGGGTCACCAACACCGGCCAGAGGGCCCATCATGCCTACCTTAACGCCCTGAATTGCAACGTCGTCAATAGGCTCACCGTTAGCACGTCCCTCCTCCAGTGCAAGGGTAACGCCCATGACTGGTGCAGAAACATAAGGGTGAGTGTTGTAGAACTCAAGGTGGCGCTTAAGAGCTGCTACCTGATCTTCTTTGTTTGGATAAAGCTTTTTGATGGCTGGAATCATTGAGAATGCCCAACCACCGTTCTGCATACGCTCGTAGTTCCAAGAACCCTGAAGGAACTGATGACGAAGAGCAACAGACATGCGGTCTTTCTTAGAAAGCTGAATCTTATTCTCCATTAGTTTCACGCTCCTTCAGAATTAGTAGTTGTCAATAATATCGCCGAGTGGATCGCCTGATCCACCACCTGCGCCGCCACCCTGCTTAGCAAGGTCTTTAAGACCAATGTAGAGAATAGCAAGGCAGACACCAATAACACCAAGAGCAATAAGGGTGAGCTGGTTAATAGCAGCAAAGACAAAGCCAAGTGCAAAGAATGGCCAAACCTCGCGAGTAGCCATCATGTTAATGACCATTGCGTAACCAACAGCAGCAACCATGCCGCCGCCAACTGCCATACCGCCAGTGAGCCACTTTGGCATTGCGTTCAGAGCGTCAGTGACAATAGCTGGGTCAATGAAGCAAAGAGCAGCTGCAGGAACAGCAATACGTGCGCCCTGCATGAGGATAGCTACAATGTGCCAACGCTCGATTGCAGCAAAATCGCCCTTCTCGGCAGCTGCATCCATTGCGTGGACAATACCAGTTGCAATAGTACGAGCAATCATGGTAAGGAACAGGCCTGCTACTGACAGAGGAATTGCAAGTGCAATAGAGGTGTTAATAGCAGCGGTGGTGTCAGTATCTCCACCATTCAGTGCCAAAACCATAATAATTGCGGATGCAACAGATGCCAAAGCTGCGTCTGGTGCAACTGCAGCTCCGATGTTTGCCCAACCAAGAGCAATCATCTGAAGAGAACCGCCGAGGATAATTCCCTCAGCAGGGTGACCAGTCACAAGGCCAATCAGTGAGCAAGCAACCAGGGGCTGGTGGAACTCCCACTGGTCAAGAATACCTTCCATGCCAGCGAGAAGAGCAACAATTACGACAAGCAGTATTGTGATAGGTGTCATTTCTACCTCCTTCTAGTTACTTACGGGCGCCAAGCTCGGACTTAGCTTTTTTAAGCATTGCCTCAAAGTTCTCTGCGCTGTCTGCAGGAACCTTACGAACATCAAACGTTGTACCGCACTCGCGGATGGCCTCAAGGGTCTTTACGTCGTCCTCATCCATAGCAACTGCGTTGGTAACAACAACTTTGCCAACAGAGTGAGCCATAGAACCAAGGTTTGCTTCCTTGATTTCTACGCCACCCTCAATTGCGCGAAGCATATCTTGAGGAGTCTCAAACAGAAGCATTGCCTTGGTATTGCCAAAACGAGTGTCGTGAGCAATCTCAATAATCTTCTTAATAGGAACAACGTGGACATGTACTCCTGGAGGAGCAGCCTGAACAATCATGGTCTTGCGGAGCTCATCTTGAGCAACACCATCAGAGCAGACAATAATGCGGTCTGGCTTGGTCATCTTTGTCCACGTAGTTGCAACCTGACCATGCAGAAGACGGGTATCAATACGAGCAAGAACAATCTTAAGCTTGCCATCACCAATAACAGTACCCGCAGGAATTGCACCCTGAGGTGCTGCTGGAGCAGCAGGAACATCAGTAGGTGTTGCCTCTTGTGGCTCAAGCTCTTCTGGCTTAATCTTCACGCCCATACGAGCTTCAGAGTAAATCTCTTTTGCTACCTCAGCTGCAGTATCTACCCCAAGACGAGAGCCATAAGCTGCAATAAGCATTGGGAGGTTAAGGCCAGTAACGGCAACCCAATCCTCTTTACCCTCTTCCTCAAGAACGCGAGAAATCTGGTTAAAGGGGGTGCCACCCCATAGGTCAACCAAGAACAAGACATGCTCTTGATCTTCAAGCGTGGCAATTGCGTCGAGAATCTTCTGATGCAGGTCATCTGGGCCCATATCAGGAGTAAGCGTTACAGCTACAACGCCTTCCTGTGGTCCAAAAATCATGCCGCCAGAATCTTTGATGCCCTCAGCAAATTTGCCATGGCTGGCTAGAACGATACTAACCACTTCTACCTCCTTCTTTTCTACCTAATAAAACAAATGAAACTGTAAACATAACAATGAAAATAACATTTACTTTTCTGATTTTATTACATATATCTGAAGCGTGTCTTCACTAACCTAACTCTTTTTAAATTTTTTAGGTTTTATAAGCTAATTTTTAGGCGAGAAGGTCTTCTCGCCCTAGGAGATACGGTAAAAAATGCGGCCAGAAACCTAAAGCTTCTGACCGCAAAAATTCTGTATATCGTAGCTCGTTAGCAGCCAACGGACACAAGATCGTGCGTGGACTGAGTAAAGACGTCATAGCCGTCCTCAGTAACAACACCAAAGTCCTCAAGGCGGATACCAAACTTGCCAGGCAGGTAAATGCCAGGCTCATCAGTAACAACAGAACCTGCTGCAATCACCTTGTTCCAACGAGGATTGAAGAATGGGCGCTCATGAATCTCAACGCCAACACCGTGGCCAAGGCCGTGGCCAAAGTACTCACCGTAGCCAGCCTCAGAGATAACCTTAACTGCAAGGTTATGAAT
>JABZHE010000140.1:0-3095 GCA_015259025.1 Atopobium sp.
GTAAGCATGTCTCCACCAGCATCTAAATTAATGATGGCTCCCAGCTCATGAGCACGAGCAAAGTCAAACACCGTAGTGTCGTTTGACGAGAGCATAATGTTTTGACCGGCAACTCCACAGGCTTTTGCAAGCGTGAGCTCTGTGGCATTTGCGCAGTCGCAGCCGCAGCCAAGCTCTGCCAGCAACCTCACAATGTAAGGATTTGGCGTAGCTTTAACCGCAAAGTACTCTTTAAACCCAGCATTCCAGCTAAAGGCCTCTTGCAACAGCTTTGTGCGACGAACAATCTCTGCCTTGTTATACAGGTGAAATGGCGTTGGATACGTCTTAGTAATTGTCTCTAAGGCATCTGCAGAAACAAACGGTTTCTTACTCAAAGCTCCCCCTCAAATTGGGAGCGCAATACACCGTCAAAGTAGCACCCCCGAAATCTCGGACAGTCTTGCATGTATTTCATACAAGCCCACCTGACAACCACGCCTGATTGCCAAGTTCGGCGAACCTCGCCTCCTTCTGGGGTCACTGCCTGCCGACTAACCCAGAACCCATCGTGCTCGCTCCTCTATTGACAGTAAAACCCTACCACAGAAAGCTCTGCATTTGGGCTAGTTTTGTTCTTCTCGCAAAGTATTAACAAAAGTCTTAAGGCGAGAAAGGCCTTCTGTCAAATTTTTGTCAGAAGCGGCATAACTGATACGCACATATCCCTCGGCGCCGAAGAAAACGCCAGGCACCAGCGCTACACCAAACTCTGCAATTGCACGCTCACAGAACGCCTCAGAATCAAGAGCAAATTCCTTGATTGAAGGAAATGCGTAGAAAGCGCCTTCTGGTTCTTCAACAGGAAGATTCATCTCTGCAAGCGCAGAAAGAACAATCTGCCTGCGCTTTTGATAGTTTGTGCGCATAGGCGTGACATCATAGGAAAGCGCATAGAGAGCAGCTGGCTGCAAAAATGAAGGAACAGAAGACACCAGCTGGGCGTGTACCTTTCCAATATCTGTCGCAAGCTCATCAGAGGTGGCAACCCAACCAAGTCTCCAACCCGTCATTGCCCAAGGTTTGGAGAAACTATTTGTCACAATGCAGCGATCAGCTAAGTCTGGATAGAGCTCAACAAAACGTGGAACGTCCTCAACATAGGCAAGCTCTCTATAAACGTCATCGCATAAAACATAAAAGCCGTGCTTGCGGGCAAGTTCTGCCACCACATCAAGCGACTCTTTTGTATAAACACATCCCGTAGGATTGTTGGGAGAAGTCAGCACAATAAGCTTTGTCTTCTCTGAAATCTTTGACTTAAGTTTCTCAGCATCAATCTGGAAATGATTGTCACTGGTATCAAGTGGCACAACCACACCACGGTTAAGCTGGCAGAGCGTTCTGTATACCAGATACGCTGGTTCAGGAATAATAACCTCGTCACCTGGATTCATAAGGGTTAGCATAGTTGCAGAAATGGCTTCCGCAGCTCCCACGGTAACTACAATACCGTCTGGGCCTACCTTCATACCACGTGCAGACTCCCAGGCAGCAATAGCACTTCTAAGTTCAGGGGTACCGATGTTAGGCGGATAGTGAGTGTTTCCAGCTGCAAGTTCTCTGTCTACTAAGTTGCAAATAGGAGCTGGAGTGTCTTCTCCCGGCTCTCCAATAGTTAAAGAAATACATCCTGGTGTTGCAGCAGCAAGTGCCGAGAAACGCCTGATACCAGAGGGTTTGAAAAGCTCTAGCGTTGTATTTCTTGATAGCGACATACAAACTCCTCAACATACTTTCAATCCATAATAGTTATCATTTAAATCATACGACACTTGACTGATACGAGGTTCGCATGAAAAGAGTTTTGTCTCTTGGCTTTAAGCTTATTACTGGCCTTCTAAAAAGGGTTCTTGCACCACTTTTCAAATTTGTAGGCGGGCTTTTTGTTCTAGCTTTACTGGTTCTTGGTGGATATACCCTCTACCTGCAGCTTACTTACTATCGCATTCCTGACAATACTCCCGTATCCAATCAAGGTGCTTCTCCTGAGGCTACAACAGTACAGGTAGGCCAAACCTACACAGCTTCGACCTACAACATTGGCTTTGGTGCTTACACCCCTGATTACACCTTCTTTATGGATGAAGGCATCATGCAGGATGGCACACGCACCGTAGGAACTCACGGACGCGCGGTAAGCAGAAACTCCGTGCTTTACACCACAAACGGCGCCCTGAACACCGTTTCTTCTCTGAATGGTGGTACAGCTCCTGACTTTATTCTTTTCCAAGAGATTGATACTTCATCTGATAGAAGTTGGCATGTGAATCAAGTTTCTGAAGCAGAGAGCCGCTTTGGATCCTACGCATCATATTTTGCGCAGAACTTCCACACCGCGTTTCTCGCCTATCCACTTACGGAGTTCCACGGTACTTCTAACTCGGGAATTCTTACGCTTTCAAACGTACTTGCTTCAAGCGCAACTCGTCGTACCTACCCCATTGATGAGTCATTCCCAACAAAATTCTTTGACCTAGACCGTTGCTTTATGATTACGCGCTATCCCACAAGCGATGGTCATGAGCTGGTACTTATTAACAGTCACATGTCTGCCTACGACAAAGGTGGCACCAGTCGCGCGCAGCAGCTTGCACTTCTGACCAAAATAATGTCTGAGGAGCGCGCTAAGGGTAATTACGTTATTGCGGGTGGCGACTGGAACCATGCCATTTTGGGCTCGCTTACACTCTATCCTTCTGTTCAGCAGGTACCAGACTGGGTAGCAGAACTCAAAGATTCTGATTTGCCAGAAGGCTTTAGTGTTGTAGCTCCAGACAACCTTACCAACGTTCCTACCTGCCGTGGAGATGACATTCCATACGAGAAGGACAAAACGTACACCACCACGGTTGATGGTTGGATTGTCTCGGACAATGTTGTTGCAACCGCTAGAAATATTGACACGCAGTTTGCCTACTCTGATCACAACCCGGTTCTGCTGTCTTTCACCTTAAAGAGCGCAGAGTAGCGTTATCCGTCTTTTAGCATATGCTTAATATGTGCGTATTGTACCTATAATACGCACATAATTATTGACTTTACCGTCTTCATTT
>JABZHE010000141.1:0-3070 GCA_015259025.1 Atopobium sp.
TTTTAAAATCCATTGAAAATCCTTCCATTGATGATAAAGGCAATTATATTAAATTTATTTCAATTTTCATATTTCTTTTTAATCAAATTAATAAAAACGCCTCCCAGCACATAGCTAGGAGGCGTTTTAAGGAAAGGACTAGAGGGGTTTCTCGCCAATTAGGCAAGCATCTGAGCAAGATCCTCGGAAGCATCGCCGATTGGGCCAATACCGTAGTTCTCAACAAGAATGTTAAGGACGTTAGGGCTGATAAATGCAGGAAGGGTTGGTCCAAGCTTGATGTTCTTGATGCCAAGGTGCAGCAGGGTCAGAAGGACGCATACTGCCTTCTGCTCGTACCAAGACAGGACAAAGCTCAGTGGCAGGTCGTTAACGCCGCAGTCGAATGCATTTGCAAGAGCAGTTGCAATCTGAACAGCGCCGTAAGCGTCGTTGCACTGACCAACGTCAAGAATACGAGGGATGCCACCAATGGTGCCCAGGTCAAGGTCGTTGAAGCGGAACTTACCGCAAGCAACGGTGAGGACAACAGAGTCTGCAGGAGTCTGCTCAACAAACTCGGTGTAGTAGTTACGACCAGGGCGAGCGCCGTCGCAGCCGCCAACAACAAAGAAGTGCTTGATAGCGCCCTGCTTAACGGCATCAATGATCTTATCGGCAATACCAAGAACTGCACCGTGGCTAAAGCCGGTAGTTACCTTTTGGCCACCGTTGATACCGGTGAGCTCCTGAGCCTCAGCGTATCCACCAAGCTCCTGAGCCTGCTTGATAACAGCACTAAAGTCCTTCTTACCGTTAGCGTCCTCGTCAATGTGGACGAGCTCTGGGAAAGCAACAAGCTCGGTAGTGTAGACGCGGTCCTTGTAGCTAGGACGAGGTGGCATGAGGCAGTTAGTGGTGAAGACGACAGGAGCTGGAATGTCCTTGAACTCCTTCTGCTGGTTCTGCCATGCGGTACCAAAGTTGCCCTTGAGCTGTGGATACTTCTTGAGCTCTGGGTAACCGTGAGCTGGGAGCATCTCGCCGTGAGTGTAGACGTTAACGCCGGTGCCCTCGGTCTGCTCAAGGATCATCTTGAGGTCAAGAAGGTCGTGACCAGAAACAACGATGAAGGGACCTGGCTCAATAGTCAGAGGAACCTCAGTTGGAACTGGGGTGCCATAAGCGCCGGTATTTGCGCTGTCGAGAAGAGCCATGCACTTGAGGTTGACCTCGCCTACCTCAAGGGTAAGAGGCAGCAAAACGTCAACGGAGGACTCGGTAGCAAGAGCAGCAAGTGCCTTTACAAAGAAAGCGTCAACTGCGTCATCAGTCTTGCCAAGAACGCGAGCATGGTAAGCGTAAGCAGCCATACCACGGATACCAAAGAGAATGAGGGACTTGAGGGACCTAATGTCCTCGTTGTCGGACCAAACGCCGCCAAGTGGAAGATCCTCAACAGGCTCTACGCCAGCCTCTGCAGCTAGACGGTTCTTCTCGTCACGAACCTGAGCAGTAATTGCGTCAACAGCGCCCTTGTCAAAGTTGACGTTGGTGATGCAGGTAAACAGACCGTCAACAATCAGCTGGTCAGCGCGGTTAGAACGCTTGCCAGCAGCAAGCTCGGTGCGAGAAAGGCCAACCAGAGCGCCGGTGAGCTCATCCTGAGCAAATGCGACGTCAAAAGGCTTGCCACAAACGCCAGCAGCACCGGTACATGCAGTACAAGCAGCAGTCTGCTCGCACTGGAAACAGAACATCTTGTTATCCACTATTTTTCCTCTCCATAAAACCATATAGCGAGAAGAGATTTGCTCTTCTGGGTTTCATGATTACAGGAATGTGGAATAGTGTATGTTGTAATTACAACAAAACGATTTTCATGACGAAATTTTTGGAGCGTCAATGAACTTGCAAGATATTAAGCCTTCGTTTTTGCTCAACACGGTGGTGTTTAAAGGCGTAAAGCCAGAGCAGCTTGAAGCTTTGCTGAAGCATCTACGTGCGACGGTGCGTACCTATGAGCCTGGAGAGATTATTCTATGCGCTGGTGATAAGGCACATCAGTTTGGCATTGTTGTCTCCGGTGCTATTCATGTTGAGGGATCAGATGCGCAGGGCAACATCTCTGTAATGGGAGCCTTCCATACAGGAGAAACCTTTGGAGAGGCATATGCAGCTCTTGGAAACGTGCCACTCTTGACCTCGGTAGTTGCCACGGAGACGTCTGCAATTCTGCTGCTTGACCTACGACAGATTACTACCAGAACGTGTGATATCTGCGGCGGCGTGGATATTATCACCAGAAACCTTATGGCATCTATTGCACAGAAAAACATTATGTTGAGCCGTCGTATTCAAGATGCCGCTCCAAAAAGTATTCGCGGTAAACTGATGGCGTACTTGAACACACGCTCGCAAGCTGCGGGTTCATCGGAGTTTGATATCCCCTACAATCGCCAACAGCTTGCCGATTATCTTGGTGTAGATAGAAGCGCCTTAAGCGCGGTAATATCTTCCTTGAGTAAAGAAGGCGTCTTTGAAGTAAAGCGAAGTCACTTCAAACTTTTATAACAACAATTCAGCCTAAGGAGGCTTTTATGGCAGAGATTTATCTAGCAGGTGGATGTTTCTGGGGTCTTGAAGAGTACTTCTCCAGAATTAAGGGCGTTACCGAAACCACTGTTGGCTATGCAAATGGAAAGACCTTGGATACCAACTATCAGGAGGTCAAAGCCACAGATCACGCAGAAACCGTGCATGTCACCTATGATCAGAGCGTTGTAAGCCTCTATGACATCCTGCGCTATTACTTTAGGGTTATTGATCCCCTCTCAGTAAATAAGCAGGGTAACGATGTTGGTAGACAGTATCGCACCGGTATCTATTACACAAACGATGCTGATCTGCTTGTAATTGATCGTATTATGTCTGAGCAGGAGTCGCTGTTTGGTCAGAAGCTTGCCGTTGAGGTGGAGTCACTGGATAACTACGTTCTTGCCGAGGAATATCATCAGGACTACCTGAAGAAGAACCCAGGTGGTTATTGTCACATCAATGTTGATGACGCATATAAGCCGCTTGCGTAAGT
>JABZHE010000142.1:0-2999 GCA_015259025.1 Atopobium sp.
GGTTTGCCCGGAAGCACCTGCCTGCGCAGCGATGGCCTGCTCGGAGCCAGCAAGCTCGGAGCCAGCAAGCGCGCCGTCGATAGCCAGCTGGTAGAGCACCTCAGTTTGCTGAGGGTTGGTCTGATAGAAACTGGTTGGACCAATCTCAAACGTGCAGTCCAGAAGCTTGTCGCTCACAGATGTTGCGCCCCAAAGCAGACGGGTTTCTCGCCCTAAGATTGCATTGGTGCGCTTCTGATTGACGTTCAAGAAAATGCTGGTCAGCTCGGGGTGTGTCTTGCGAAGCGCGGCAACAAACTCCTGCTCGTGAGGCAGATGCTGACCGTTGACCACCAGCACCAGCATGACGTCGTCGGTGGCATATCCGCAGCGCACCACGCCGTGGCGAAGCGCTCCCTTGCCGCGATCCTCCTGGTAAGCGTAGATGTTAAACTGGCCAGCTAGATACGCCACGTCATTGAGGATGGCGCGAGCTCTACCGTCCTCTACCAGGCATTCCTTTGAAGCAATAATCTTGTGCGTTCCACTTGCGTAAAAACCGGAGCGAACCGTACGGCCCTTACCCGGCGCAAACGGCGTGGCTGCCTTGTGACGATACGCCAGGGGCTCGTCCATTCCGCGAATGGGCTCGATAGTTACGTTATTGATGCTTGCCAGCGGGGCGAGAAGTTCTTCTACCTGCGCTTGCTTGCGCTTAAGTTGGATGGGATAGGGGACCGAAAGCCATTCACAGCCTCCGCAGCTACGCGCAATAGAGCATGTTGGTGTCTTGTATCCCATAGTTCCTCTCCAAATCTTGGGTTACTACTATACCGTTTGCGGGCTTAAATGGCACGTTGAGGGGATTGTTGTGTCTAATATGTTTCATTTTTTGTATCTTTTCCCGTTTACCTAAAAAACCGTTAAGCTAACAGGCACAGTATTTTGGCGAGACAAAAGAGGTGGACTATGGCTCTCATCAGCAAAATTGGTATTATCGGCGCTAATCACGTAGGCGCACACGTCGCAAACGCCCTGCTTTACCAGGGACTTGCTACTGAGCTCTATATTAGCGACACAAATGAGGTCCTCTGCAAAGCTCAGGTAAACGACTTGCTGGACGCAATGCCATTTTATCCACACCCTGCTCGCGTCTTTGAGCTTGATGACCGTTACGAGGAGCTTGCTGGCTGCGACATTATTGTTAACGCCGCAGGTCATGTAGCTGCTGCTGCAGGAAACCGCGACGGTGAGCTCTTCGTCACTACTGACGAGGCCAAGAAGTTTGCAAAGCGTATTGCAGACGCTGGCTTCGATGGCGTCTGGGTCAACATCGCAAACCCCTGCGACGTTGTTACCACCGAGCTCCAGTATTTGACCGGCGCTGACCCCTACAAGGTTATCGGCTCCGGCACTACGCTGGACTCCGCTCGACTCCGCCACGCTCTTTCCGGCGCAACCGGTTATCCAGCATCTTGCATCAACGCTTGGATGCTTGGCGAGCACGGCAACGGCATGTTCGCTTGTTGGTCGCACGTTTCCATTGGCTGCCTTACCCTCGACGAAGTTGCAGCTCAGACGGGCAAGACCTTTGATCTTCCAGAGCTTGAGCAGGCTGGACGCATGGGCGGTTACGTCACCTACAGCGGCAAGCAGTGCACCGAGTACTCCATTGCAAACGGCGCCGTCGAGGTCATCAAGGCTGTTGTCCACGACACCAAGCTGATCACGCCAGTCTCCACGCTGCTTACCGACGTGTATGGCGTTTCCGGCTTCTACTCTTCACTTCCTGCAGTTATCGGCGCTAATGGTGTCGAGAAGGTCTTTGTGCCCGAGCTCTCCGACTCCGAGATTGAGGCATGGCGCAAGTCTTGCGAGCACGTCAAGGGCAACATCGACCAGCTCGGTTGGCTTGAGGTAGACGCTCGTATCGACTAGCACGCCGCGCACCGCGGGTTCCGTACCAGCTGCGACGGGCGCGACGGGCGCGAGCCACATGGGCTGCGACCGCGAGCTGCGGCCCGTACCAGCTGCGGGTTCCGCACCGGCTGCGACGGGCGCCGCGCCGGCTGCGACCAGGTAATATTGCACATCGAACACACCTTGGGGTTTCTCCCGAGGTGTGTTTTTATACGATCGAGCGCCTTTCTACCATCTTTTGACTGCCTTCTGATTGCTAGCCTGAAAAGCGCATCATATCTGAGTAAATTTACTCAGATATGGAGAGAAAAACCGGCAAAACCACTCAGACTTGGTGCACTTTTCCGGCAAATCGTTCAGACTTGGCGAGAAAATCAGGCTCGATGAAAGCGCCCATGACGCCACACTGGATCCAAAAGTCACGTCACGAAAGGCCCGCCTGAAAAGTGCAAAGAATCTGTATTTGAGCCACCGATTCTTTAACAAAACCAGGCAAATCCACAGATTCTTTGATTCTTTTAGGCAAAAGTTACAGATTCTTTGTAGAAATCAGGCGCGCTTAGCCCAAGCCTTACAGGTCGGTTGCTTTTCCCGAAGAGACGATCTTCTCGCCACGTGCAGCGATCCTCTCGCCACGCGCCACGTGCAGCGTTCTTCTCGCCATGCCGCTCGCCAAAAACCCACGCCTCACCTGCAATTTTTAAACAACATTTAAATAAAAATTTCTATTGACTTGTAATCAAAGTGATATCACAATGATGCCAACAAAAGGCTCATTGTCACAAAGGAGATCTTATGAGCACCGAGAAAATTATTAAGTCCAAGAGTGGTTGGCTGTTCCTGCTGATTACCATTGTTCTTTTTGCCGTTGCAGCCCTATTTTTGGCTAATTTTGTACTTAGCGCAATCGCTGCAGACAGAAATCCCCGCCTGGATCCGTCGTTTCCAAGCATCATTGGCGCGCTGGTATTTTTCTTTGCCGGCCTGTTTGTTTCAAGTGGCCTGTTCAGTCTTCAGCCTGGTCAGGCAAAGGTGTGCGTGCTGTTTGGTAAGTACATCGGCACCGTTAAGGACGAGGGTCTGCGCTGGGCAAATCCTTA
>JABZHE010000143.1:0-2975 GCA_015259025.1 Atopobium sp.
AATGGGCCGCGACGCCGGCTGGCTCACGGCAGCTGGTGCGCTCGCGCAAGATATTTGCGTAACTGCTCCGGATTTTGTGCTCCTGCCAGAGATTCCTCTTGATGAGCATGCACTACTTTCGGCCATTGAACAGCGACTTCGCGAGAAAAACAACGTGATTGTAGTCGTCAGCGAGGGTGTCCATCATGCAGATGGTAGTTTCCTTTTTGATGCAAAATCTGTTGCAATTGACACGTTTGGTCACCTTGCAGCGCAGTCTGGAACAGCGGCATACTTGTCGCAGCTGGCTAAGATTCAGCTGGGCGTAAAGTCTCGCGGCATTGAGCTTAATACGCTGCAGCGCTGTGCTTCGCACGCTGCTAGTAAAGTTGACTTGGACGAGGCAGAGGCGCTCGGCGCCGCGGGAGTTGAGGCTGTTCTCCAAGGTAAAACGGGCGTTATGGTTGGCGTTCACCGAATTTCGGATGACCCATACGTTACGGAGATTCGCACCACCCCTGTCGCCGAGGTTGCTAACAAGGTAAAGCTTGTACCTCGAGAAATGATCTCCGAGGACGGCTTCAACGTTACCGACACTGCTCTGAAATATCTGCGCCCTCTTGTCTCGGACATGGAGGAGCCGATTTCCACCGACGGACTTCCTCGTTTTCTTGCGGAGTTATCGTAGCGATTCGTTGTGGACGCGGCAGTACCGTGCAGACACGTGCGATCCGTGCGGACGCGTGCGAACCGTGGTACGTAGCTCGCTACTCTCCGAGGAACCTTACCTCGGGGTGGAGCTCAACGTCAAACTGGCGCTTGACCTCTGCCTGAACATGCTCGATAACGGCATGAACCTCAGCAGCGGTAGCGTTGTCGTAGTTGACCACAAAACCAGCATGCTTATCAGAAACACCGGCACCACCAAAGCGATAGCCCTTAAGACCAGCGTCGGTAACAAGCTTGCCTACAAAGTGACCCTCGGGACGTTTAAAAGTTGAACCAGCGGAAGGCAGTTCAAGAGGCTGCTTTTCCTCGCGAGCGCGCGTAAACTCTTCCATCTTTTCGCGGATCTTCTCGCCATCCGCACGATGAAGATTGAACGTGGCAGAAAGCACAATCATGCCCTCATCAGCGATTCTGCTGTGACGATAACCCAGGTCAAGCTCGGAAGCGTCCAGCGTAGCAAAGGTGCCGTCGGCGAGAAGGACACGGACAGATTTGAGCACGTCAGCGATGCAGCCATCGTAAGCGCCTGCGTTCATGAAGCATGCGCCGCCCACAGAACCTGGGATGCCACAGGCAAACTCAAGTCCAGAAAGGTCCAGCTCACAGGCCATCTCGGAAGCTTCTTTGAGGCCAACGCCGGCCTGGCAGGTCATCTCGGTGTCGTCGATGCTTACGCCGGTGAGTCCGTCGGCAACAGCAATAATCACGCCGCGATATCCTGCATCAGAAACAAGCAGGTCAGAGCCGTAGCCAAGAATAAAATAAGGAGCTTCAGCGTCTTTAACCGCAAGGAGAATCTCTTTAACCTCATCGGGATCATCAGGGATGACATACAGATCCGCAGGTCCACCCACTTTAAAGGTGGTGTGCTCGCTCATTGGCTCGTCTACCAGGACGTTCTCTTCTCCAACAATCGAGCAAAGCTTTCCGGCCAGGCTTTGTAAGTCATAGCCACTTTCAGACATGTAACACGCTCCTTAGTAAGTTACTTTTTATAGTTTATCGCAAGCGAGAAAAACGTGGCGTTGGGGCGAGAAAATCACGGCATCAAGACGAGAAAATCACGGTTTTGGTGCAAGAAAAATCACGGTACTAGGACCAGAAAACGGTTACTTTTGCAATTCTGTCAAAGAAATGTCCATCCCATTTTACGTGTTATCAGCTGTTAACTCTGCTATAGTACTTATCGATATGTTTCAGAAATGGTTGCAATTACCTACTGGTGGTAAGGTGGCCGAGCTTTAGGGTTTGTAACAACCCAGCTCAATAAGCCATCAAGTCCGCGACCCGCAAAAAGGCGGTTAACCTGGTTAAAGTCCAGGACCAACGGTACAGTCCGGATGTCAGAAACGGAGACTTTTATGGCTTCATCCCACTCAACCCACGCAACAACCGCATCTTCTAACGGCTGGTCTACCAAGAGAATCGCTATTCTCGCCATGCTTTGTGCAGCTGCTGCAATCAGCACCATGGTGCTCCAGTTCCCCCTAATCCCAGGCGTGACATTTTTGAAGTACGATCCATCGGGCGTCTTTGCCCTGCTCGCAGGCGTAGCTTTTGGACCTGCTGCAGGAGCGATCGTCTCGGTGCTTCCCTACCTTCTGCACCTCACCACGGAGTCTGGAATTTACGGCACTATCATGGCAATCCTGGCAACGCTTACCTACGTTTTGCCTGTTTCGCTGATTGTGTATAACCGTTCCGAGAAGATCAAGCAGCTGGTACTTGCCCTGATTGTGGGCAGCGTTGTCAGCGTTGTCGCATGCATTCTGGGCAACCTTGTTGTTACCCCAATCTACACCGGCATGAGCGTGGAGACAGTAAGCGGACTGATTGTCCCTGCTCTTCTCCCCTTCAACGTGGTAAAGGTTGCTATTAACAGCATCATCTTTGTTGTTATCATGCGCTCGGCTACCTCACTCTTTGAGAGCATCAAAGACGGTGAGTAGTCTGCTCGACAACTCCCCAGATACATACACGTCTGAAAGCGCTGCACAAACTCAGGACCCCCCTGTAGCCGCAACGCTTTTAGACGTGACCTTTGTGCACGCAAAAGGCGTAGTTGCCTTAGACCACGTCTCGTTCTCTATTCCTGCAGGTAAACGTACCTGTATTGTTGGCGCAAACGGTTCGGGCAAGTCTACCGTTGCCTCAATTCTCTCTGGCCTTTCCGCTCCTGACGAGGGAACCGTTACCTTTCTGGGAACTACCGTTGTCAATGACGGCCAGGTTGACTTTGAGGCATACAAGACCGTTCGTCCGCAGCT
>JABZHE010000144.1:0-2933 GCA_015259025.1 Atopobium sp.
TCTACGCTCTCTGCCTGGAGCGCAGCGTCCGCCTCAGGTTCCGCGGAGTCTGCGAGTTCATCGGTCTTCTCGCCGTCAAGGCTCTGGATGAGCGCAACAAGGCCAGAGACGATTGCGTTGATGTCCGGATCGGCGTCCTCCTGGTTGCCATATGCCCAGTTGAGGAGCCATACAGCACTGGACAGCGAGGCTGCTACCAGCACGTCGTCTGGGCATGCGAGGATAATCTCGTAGAGGCCGCGACGGGAATCCACCAGGGAAGTCTTGCCGGACGACATATCTCCTGCAAGGTTGGTCAGGGCCAGAAGCTCCACGGTTACGTGCTCAAGCAGGTGCGCAACCTCGGTGTCGTTGGCAACAAGGCCAAAGCGAGCGTCGGCGTCACCCAAGCACAGGTGCTCGGAAAGACCTGGCAAAAGCTCAAGCACGCGCTCACTTGCCTCAGCGTTTTCTGAGGTCAGACGTGGCGCTTTAGCCGAAAACTCAACGGTAGCGGTCAAGTTTTTGGGTCCTACCACAACTTTTTTGATAGAAATCAACTGCGCCATTTCAACCTCTTTCTATTGGCTCACTCTATTGTAATCATTCTTTTAGTTATTCATTTTCTGATGTGTCAGAGTTTTCGCCGGCTGGCTCAGATTCACCGTCTACCTGTGGTTCTGGCGCAATTACGCGCAGCAGAGAAAGGCGACGGCGACGCATCGACTGCACGCGGAACACGTAGCCATCCTTCTCAAACACCTCGCCCGGACGAGGCAGATGATTTGCCAAATCCAGCACAAAGCCCGCGATAGTCTCGTACTCCTCGGACTCCCCTACCGGCCATCCAAGTTCAGCTGCATCATTGAGCGAGAAACGACCATCTACCAGCCACTCTCTATCAGAGAGCTGTGTCAGGTACTTGTTGTCCGGATCAAACTCATCCTCAATCTCGCCGACAATCTCCTCGACGATGTCCTCAACGGTGATAACACCAGCGGTTCCGCCGTACTCGTCAACCACGATGACCATCTGGTCGCGACTTGTCTGCATTTCAGTAAGCAGCGGAATGATGTCTTTGGTATCGGGTACGTAGTCAGCAGAACGCACGAAGCGCGCGATCTTCTCGTCGCTAGCGTGCTGGTCAAGCGCCGGCTCCAGCAAATCTTTGATGTGAGCGATGCCCACGATGCGATCGATATTCTCGTGGTAGATAGGGATGCGCGAGAAGCCCGTCTGGCGCATGACGCGCAGGACCTCGGCGATAGTTGCGGTGTCCTCCATGGCGGTCATGTCAACGCGCGGGACCATTACCTCGCGGACAACAGTGTCGCCCATCTCGATGACCTCGTGGATCATGGATTTTTCTTCTTCAGAAAGGTCCTCGGAATCCTTGACGATGTAGCGGAGCTCTTCCTCGGTGACCTCTTGATGGTCGTTGGTAGTGTCAATGCCCATCAGCGTGGTAACCGCATCTGCCGAGGCAGACGTGATGAACACGAGTGGACGCACAATCTGCATGAACGCCTTCATGGGGCCGACGACTGCTTTGGCCACTGCCTCGGAGTTTGCTAGGCCGATACTCTTTGGAACCAGTTCGCCGATGACCACGGAAAAGAACGAAACAATCAGCGTAATAGCCACGACAGCTAAAGGAAGCGCCAGGTCAGCGTGGACACCAATGCTAATAAGCCAAGTGCCAAATGGCGCGGAAAGGCTTGTTGCAGCAAATGCTGAGGACGCAAAACCTACCAGGGTAATTGCGACCTGGATTGTTGCGAGGAAATATCCGCGATCAGTGGCAATGTCAATGACAGCAAGGGCTCTTGGATCGCCCTCGTCCACGTCCGCCTCAAGTGCCGCGCGACGAGAGCTAACAATGGCCATCTCGGCCGCAGAAAAAAAGCCGTTTACCAGGGTAAGCAGCAGAGTTATTCCAATACTTAACGCAATGTCCATCGAGTGTATGGGCACCTACCTCTTCGAAGTTACTTTTTGTACAGACTATTGTACTCTAACGCGCTCTACCTTGTAGTCTGCAGGAATTTGACACAGTCTCGCCACGAAACGCCGGCCGTACGAGTGCATGCTGGCTATGTGCGCGAGCGTACGCTGGCCGTGTGGCGACTACCTCATGGCGACCGCGCCGGCTATGCGGCATAAGAAGCGGCTATGCTGTGTCATTTTTATAGCGCGTGGTCGCAATTTTCTGTATCAATTCTGCTTAACGAGCAGTTCTCAGTATTTGATGCAAGATTTTGAATATCTTGCCTGAATAATTCATCCACATGAATACGTAACTTTTACGTCTAAAATTATGTGCCCAAAACGGTAAAAAATGCGTTTAGTTGGAGCTGAAAGTTAAAAATTTGCCAAAACAACTCCAACTAAGACGATTTTTTACCGCACTGAAAATTTTTATCTGGGCAAACGCTATATGCAGAAATGTGTATCTTCCAACTAAACGCATTTTTTACCACTTCGAAGTCACTTCTGAGTCATTTGCATCATTCCTGCCTGCTTGGTCCCCTTAACAATCATAACCACCCGCATAGCGGGTGGTTTGCTCTTAGGGTATAACCCTAATTATACTTGCCCAGGACTCAAGTCCTTTGCCCTTCACTTCGTTCAGGTCACAATAGCAATGTAACACCGGCAGCCAGTTAAACTGGCTATCCAGCGAGATTATTTATCGAAGGGATTTTCATATTCCTTCAAACTTAATTTATCCTGAGCTATATCGGCGTTTTCTTGTTCTCGAATATATTTTCTTATTGTCGCCTCATTAAGACCTACGGTTGATACATAGTAGCTGCGACCCAAAACTTTCTATTACCATACTTATATTTAAGGTTTGCATGTCTGTCAAACATGAGCAGTGAGCTTTTACCTTTTAAGTAACCCATAAAACTTGAGACGCTTATCTTAGGCGGAATACTCACAAGCATGTGTAT
>JABZHE010000145.1:0-2924 GCA_015259025.1 Atopobium sp.
ATGGTAACCAAAATCAAGAAAAAACCAGCTCCCTGCACACACGGGAAGCTGGTCATCTTACTAGTAGCAATTTGCCTCGTCGTCTTACGATTCCTTTGGCTGCGTCGAGTCGCCCTCGGCGTTAGCGTCAGAAGGAGTGGAGCTTGGCATACCAAGCAGACGCTGCATTACCATCTCTGGGCTGGTCTCGCTATAACGAACAAGCGAGGTGATGCGTTCGCGCATGTGGTACTCGTGGAGCTCATCCTCAAGCACGCGAATGCGTTCACGCAACTCATCGATAAGATCGTCCTTCTCGAGAGCTCGTTCACGCATGTCCAAAATGCGCACAACACCGGCAAGATTGATGCCCTCGTCCGTCAGCTTTGAGACAAGATTAAGACGGTCAATGTCCGCGCGAGAATACAGGCGCGTGTTGCCCCTGGAACGGCCGGGGTTAATCAGGCCCTTCTGCTCGTACACGCGCAGCGTCTGCGGATGCATGCCTGTGAGCTCGGCCGCAACGCTAATCATGTAGAGCGGCTTGTTACGACCGTCATCCTTCTTTCGAGCCATTACCGCTCCTCTCGGTAGCTGCGCTCGTCAGCGTCAAGCAGCGCTTGAAGAGCGTCTCGCTCCTTCTTGGAAAGTTTTGTTGGAACTTTAACGTCCACCGAAACATACAGCGCGCCGCGAGTTGCAGGATCCTTTACGCGAGGAGCACCCAAGTTCTTGAACCTGAACGTTTTTCCACTCTGTGTACCTGCGGGAACCTTGAGTCGCACCGTAGTTCCATCAGGCGTTGGCACGTCAACCGAAGTACCCAAAGCTGCCTCGTAAATGCTCACTGGCAGCTTCATGCGCACGTCAGCGCCATCTCGCGAGAAGACCGGATGAGCTGCAACGTTGATGGTAACCACAAGGTTGCCTCGTGGACCGCCATTAACGCCGTACTCGCCATGCTTCTTGTAGCGCAGCTTCATGCCATCGTAAGCACCAGCTGGCACTTTGATGGTCAGCGACTGCTCCTCACCAGTTGAAGGCACGCGATACGTTGCCTTGCGAGAAGTTCCCTTAAATGCCTCGTCAAACGATACGTTTACGGACATAGTAAGGTCACTACCTGCAACGGGACGGTTTGCTCGCCCGCCAAAGATATCGGCAAAGTCAAAGCCGCCAGCTCCCGCGCCTGCGCCGCCACCAAAGCCGCTAAAGAAATCGGCAAAGTTGGCGCCGTTTACATTGGTGGTATAGGTGAACCCACCCTGACGACCACCAAATCCGCCTCCAGGAATGCCGCCAAATGCGAGCATTTGGTCATACTCCTGGCGCTTCTTATCGTCAGAGAGCGTGTTGTACGCTTCCGAGATCTCCTTGAACTTGGCCTCATCGCCACCCCTATCAGGGTGGTATTTAGCTGCAAGTTTTCTAAACGCTTTTTGAATATCAGACTTCGAGGCGTCGCGCTTCACGCCAAGAACGTCATAAAAAGTCTTACTACCTGCCATTCAGCACGGCCTCCTCTCTAAACTACTCTGTCTTACTCGGCTGCACCATTTACAGCCTCGGCGCCGTCAGCTGCTGCGCCGTCTGCGCCCGCGCCGTCTGCGGCTTCTTGCTCTACTGGGCGCTTTGGACCGCCGTGAGTAACAACAACCATCGCGGTACGAATGTCCTTGCCGCCCATACGATAGCCCTTTTGGTACACCTGGGCGACGGTCTCATCATACGCCTGGGTATCCTCAATTTGGCTCACTGCCTGGTGAGATAGAGGATCAAAAGCCTCACCCACAGGGTTGACTACCTCAACGCCCTCTTTGTTCAAGACGCCCACAAGCTTATTGCATACTGCGGAGACGCCCTCAACAAACTGCTGAGCTGCAGGGTCGGTCAAGTTGTCCGCGTGCTCAATTGCGCGCTCCAGGTCATCAATAACAGGGAGAAGGTCAACTACCAGCTTCTCTGTTGCACGCTGGCGCTCATCAAGGCGCTCCTGAGCGGTACGACGACGGTAGTTATCCCAGTCAGCCTGCAGGCGAAGGAAGCGATCATTTGCCTCAGCTGCCTGCTGCTTTGCTGCCTCAATCTGGTCAGAAACCGAGTCCAGCTCGTTCTGCAGGCGGTCGCGCTCCTGAGCTGCACGCTGGGCGTCAGCAGCAATCTCTGCCTCAGCCGTCTCTTCTCCACGACGAATTGCCTCAGCAATCATCTCTTCTTCGGTCATCGGACGGCCTGTGCCAGCCACGCCAGCTGCGCCCGCATTGCCATCAAGCGTCTGACTTGCGGAACCATCCCCCACAACGCCGACGGCACCTACGGTTTCATCACCGTTATTCTCGTTATCAAAGGTAGTGTCAACCTTGTTCTGATCTGCTGTTGTCACTGCCATCACCTCCCTATGTGTAGAAGGCGGCCAAACGTTTCCGCCAGCCGCCTCCGAGTCATATCACATTGTCTACCAGCTGATGCACCAAGTTACCCAAGCGCATATGCCGAGAAACTCAGATTAGTTCTGGTTCTTATCGTCGTCGACAACCTCGTAGTCTGCATCAACAACGTCTGGCTCAGAAGGGTTGCTTGCTGCGCCGTTGTTGCCTGCGGTCTGAGCCTGGGCGTCTGCATAGACAATCTCTGCGAGCTTCTGGCCAACCTCAGTGAGCTTCTCGCCAGCCTTCTTGATTGCCTCAATGTCGGAGCCATCAAGTGCGGTCTTTGCCTCAGCAACAGCCTCTTCAACAGCCTTCTTCTGATCCTCAGGGACCTTATCGCCAAGATCTTTGACGGTCTGCTCGGTGCTGTATGCCAGGGAGTCTACCTGGTTGCGGACCTCAATCTCGTCCTTGCGCTTCTTGTCTTCCTCAGCGTGGGACTCTGCGTCCTTGACCATGCGGTCAACTTCCTCGTCGGACAGAGCGGTGGAACCAGAAATGGTAATCTCCTGGGAC
>JABZHE010000146.1:0-2854 GCA_015259025.1 Atopobium sp.
CCTTATCTCTAAGCTCGCGATGGAACGTAATCGCAAAACGGTGAGACTCGTCACGAACCTGCTTGATGAGATACAGAGAAGCTGACCCCGTAGGTAACACAATTGGTGTGTCGTCCCAAGGCACAAAGACTTCCTCATCAGACTTAGCAAGGCCGCAGACAGGAATATCCAAGCCTAGCTCGTTAAGCTGATTGATTGCGGCGGTCAGCTGAGGTTTGCCGCCATCAACCACCAGCAAATCAGGTCGCGAGCCAAAGCGTTCATCTGCCATACGCTCTGGACTGTACCTTCTGCCCAGGACTTCTGTCATTGAGACAAAGTCGTTAGCTTCATCGAGCTCAGCGCGAATCTTAAAGCGACGATACTGGCTTTTATCAGCCTTTCCATTAGTAAAGACCACCATCGACGCAACAGTAAAGTTACCGTGAAGCGTAGAGATATCAAAGCACTCAATACGCAGTGGCGGCGCATCAAGCGCAAGTGCGCTTTCCAGCTGAAGAAGTGCCTGATTAGTGCGGTCGTCGGCATAACCCGTGCGAATCATGTGGCGCATCAGTGCATGACGAGCGTTAGCAGAAGCCATCTGGAGAAGACGGAACTTCTCGCCACGTTGTGGGTGGTGAAGCACGCAGTTGTGGCCTCGTTTTTGCGTAAGCCACTCGGACAAAACCTCTGCGTCGAGAAGATCGATGGGCAGGTTAACCTCTGCGGGAATGTCAGCGGTTTCGTCGTAGTAGCGCTTTAGGAAGCCCGAAACCAGCTCTTCCTCGGAAACGTCCAAGCCTTTGTCCAGGATAAACTCAACTGAGCGGATGGTACGACCTTCTCGCACAACAAACACGCAGGCAGCGGAGATGGTTTCTTCTCGATAAATGCCAATGAGGTCAATGTTGACTGAGGTAGGAAACGTGACTTGCTGGCGGTCATCAAGATCAGAGAGTGAAGACAGGCGGGACTTGAGCCTAGCTGCCTTCTCAAAATCTAGGTCAGCAGCGGCTTCTTGCATCTGGTCTTTGAGCTCAGAGACAATCTCGGAGCGATTTCCGCGGAGGAAGTTCTCTACCTGCCTGACGTTCTTTGCATAGGAAACGGTATCAATGGCGCCCACGCACACACCAGGACCCTTGCCTACGTGGTAGTCAAAGCAAGGACGCCCCTTCTTTGCCAGCAGAAGGTTAGCAACAGCTGCGCCATCAGGGTCTTTTTCCAGCAGGCGCTTAGCACGCTTCCACTCCACGCATGTAGAGGAGCAGATAGGCACTACTTTTCTGAGCGTCTCGATAGTCTGGCGCGCGGCGTATGAATCAGTGTAGGGACCAAAATAGCGCGTCCCCTTCTTGTGTTTCTCGCGCGTGTATTTTATTGCTGGGAAGGTATCCGACTCGGTAATGGCAATGTAGGGATAGCTCTTATCGTCTTTAAAGTCTACGTTGAAGTACGGGCGATACTGAGCAATAAGATTGCGCTCCAGCACCAATGCCTCGTGCTCGTTTTCTACAACGATGTAGTCAAAACTACGTACAACCTGCATCATCAGTGGAATCTTGGCACGGTCATCTTGAAGCGTAACGTACTGCCTCATGCGAGCACGCAGGTTTTTAGCTTTGCCTACATAGATAACCTTGCCGGAACCATCTTTCCAGAGGTAACAACCTGGATCAGTGGGAACCTGATCAACCTGCTCTCTAATGGACACCAGGTCATCTGAGGGCTCAGAAGAAAACGACGGCGCAAGTCCTGGCGCCCCCGAAGGCACGTAGTTGGGGTCAAGATTGTTCTGAGAGTTATCTTTGCCGTTTTTTGCGCCGCTTCTGGCCATGCTATGACCTTACGCGAGAAACCAGTGCACGAAGCATGGTGGACTCTGGTGATTTGAAGAGGATTGCCAAGCCATAGGTAACCAAAACAGCTGGGATACCTGCAAAGATGCAATACAGCACGCCGTAAAGTGCTCGTCCATCTGGTACGCCAATACCAGCACGCAGACCCACCATAATAAGAAGTGCTGCCGCTGATCCTGCCAGGCCAAAAAGAATTGAACGGACAAACGCAAACACCATTGATTTGAGCCCGATCTGACCAAGGTGCTTACGCAGACTAATCAACATAATGGTGTCAATAACCACGTAGAAGATGGCCGAGGTAGTTGCTACAAACATCATGCCAAAGTGAGAAGTACCCACCAACAGCACCAAAACCTGTACAACAGATCCGAGCGTTGCTGAAACCGCATAAAGCGTCATGCGACGCATAGCAGAACAGACTTTTTGCAGGTACATACCAATGCCATACAGAGGCAAGGCAAGCGACTGACCAATCAAGAATTGCTGGGTTAACAGCAGCTGATCTTCAGTGAACTTGCTTGCTCCAATAATAGAAACAAGAGGCATCGAGAAGATCATGAGGTACATCGTGAACGGTACGGTAAAGAAAAGAATCTGGTTAATACCGTGCTTAAAGTCTTTCTTGAACTGATACATATTCTCTTTTGCCCAGCTATCAGACAGCTCGGTAAAAAGGGCTGTGGTAATAGGTACCGTCAAAATAGAATATGGCAGCGTATACCAAAGGCGAGCGTACGCCGCAATGGATGCGCCAGACGCGGAAACGCTGAGCTGCGAACTTGTCTGAACCGACATAGTTACAAACGTGGCAACCACAACGATCAGAGCAGGTGCACCAATCTTAAGCGTCTCTTTAAGCGCGGGGTCTTTGAGGTTAATTCTCCACGAGAGCTTAATCCCCTTGCGCTTGAGTGACGGTACCTGAATCAGAACCTGAATCAGAACGCCCAGAGGATTTCCCAGTGCAAGAATAAGTAGACCCAGCTCAGGATTAGTGTTAACCAAGAAGG
>JABZHE010000147.1:0-2848 GCA_015259025.1 Atopobium sp.
GACACACCTTGATGCAGTTGTCACAGTTGATGCAAATGGAGTTGTCCCACACAACCTTGCCGTCAGCCACGGACAGGGCGTGAGCTGGGCATGGCTTGACGCATGCCTGGCAGGAGATGCATTCCACCTGGGTCTCGGGGTTGTGGCAGTAGGCGCAGCGAATGTTGCAGCCTTGGAGGAAGACGGCGGTTCGGCTTCCTGGGCCATCTACCAGCGAGAAGGGAATGATCTTATTGACAGGAGCAACACACCCGGTAGGATGTGTTGCTCCTGAATTGGTTGCCGCGGCGCTTGCGGTTGCGGGTCGTGACGCTTCGACGCGCGATACTCCCAAAGTTGTTTCTGTTGCAGTGAAGGTCACGATTGCGCAGCTCTTCTCGCTAGTTGCTCATGCGAACCTTGCGGTCGGCAAGGTGGTTAGCGGTGAAGTTGCCCAGGCCGTCGTGAGCGGTGTCCTGAAGAACAACGTCGCCGGACTGGAACTTCTTCATCTCGGAACGCTTAGCCAAGAAGCCGGTAATGCGGACCAGGTCACCCTCGGAGCTATAGAACGAGAGGTACTTGTCGTCGATGGAGAATGCGGCCTTGACCACGTCAACGACAGCGTCTGGGTTGCGCTCAGCAGTTGGCTCAGCTGGGAAGATGTCGGAGACGCCACTGTTGAAGAAGCGGTGCATGCGAGCACTGTGGCGAATATGGTCGTAGAGGTTTGCAGGCTCGTCGCCAACCTTGATGCGGACACCAGGGGTAACGCCCTGCTGGTCGGAGAAGCCAGCCTGTGCGTGCAGGGTGAAGCGGCCGCCAAAGACCTCGGAGTAGACGGCGTCAAAGCTGTTGACCTGGTCGGCAATCTTGACCATGATCTGGTCAGCCAGCTCGTTTGCCTCGTCATCCTTGCCGTAAGTGCGGCTGCTATCAAGATGCAGCAGCTCAGCGACGCACTCGCTCATGCCGGCAACGCCAAACATGCCGCAGAAGCGCTCGCGAGAAATGAGGCCTTCCTTAGCCAGGAAGCTGGTCTCAAAGAAGTTGGAATCCTCAACAATGAAGCGGACACGCTCGTTCATGAAGTTCAGAACCTCGCCAGTTGCGGTTGGCAGCAAGTTGTTCATGAAGTCGTCAACGTTGGTTGCAAGCTTTGCCAGGCCAGGGAGAAGAACGCGGCTCAAGGTGTAAGCGCCGCCGCCCATAGGAAGGACGTTGTAGCAGCTTACGACGGTGTACTCGCCAGGGTAGGTCTCTTTGTGGATGCGGTGGTTAGCAAAAGCTGGGTTGGAGCAGACCATGGTGGTCTTGACTGCCAAGCGCATGAACTCGTCGGAAGTGACCTCTGGATCGTACTTGAGGGTGAAGTTTGGAACGGCGTTCATGAGCTCGCGATCAACCTCAAGCAGCAGTCTACCTGCGCGAGTGTCCTCTGGACCAATGTTTGCGTGGCAGTAACCGCTTGCAACGGTGCGGTCGATGTGGTTCAGGAAGCGGCGCAGACGAGGCTTAATCTCTGCGTCAGTCATACCCTCCAGGAATGGATCAATGATCTTGTCCAGCTGGCCAACGTAGACAGGGCGGCTGGTAACGGAAGGAACATTGTCGTAGAGAGCAGCGAGGCCCCAGAGCAGGTCATCAAGGGTCTCTGGCTTGTCAAAGCGCAAAAACTCGGAGCCGTTCTGAGCAAATACCTGGTAGTCAGGGCAGATGTAGCGAGGACGGTAAGGAGCGTTGCCCTCACACATGTCGTCAAGCGCGTGAGCTGCAAAAAGACGATCAAACTCAGCGGTCGTCTTAATAGGATGCTCGGAGTTCTCGGCAGCCTGAGCCAGGTGCAGAACCTTCTGCTTGTACGAGAGGTTGTCGGAAGTAATGATGTCCATGAACTCGCTCATTAGTGCTCCTTACGTTTATCCTGCAAAAACAGGGTTGTGATTACGACGGGTACGTCGGTCGTTCCAGGTACGGCGTGGCGCGAGAAGCGCGTCATGCCAGGTGGGGCGCTTGGGGCGAGAAGAACGGTCTTGCCCAAGCATTGTGCTAGGCACAGAGGTTAGTCCAGAAGGTGGGTTTCTCCCTCGTGTTTCATTGCGTCATCGAGGCGCTGGAACTGCCTCTCGGTAATGACAATCTTGCCGTGCTGAACAGAAACCATGCCCCTCTCCTTAAGCTCGTCGATACCGCGGGCAACAGTCTTTGTGCTGGTACCAATCTTGTCCGCCAGCTCTTGCCTGGTCAGACGCACGGTAAACGGCCACTCAACAACACCGCGGTGAATCTGATCGCGCGTCAGCTCGCTGAGCATGTACATCAGACGCTTGGTGCCGCTCCAGGTCAGCAGGCTGCGCTCGTAACCGGACTGACGCGTGAGGTTCTTAATAATCCAGCGCGAGCGGGTAAGAAGTGCCTCGGGGTCCGAACGAATCCACTGCAGGTAGTCCTCGCGTGGAACCGAAATAAACTCGCAGCCGGAAGTTGCAGTGAGTGATCCCAGATAAAACGGGCTCTCGCTGATAACTTCCATCTCGCCAAAAGCAACGGGGGCGCGATACTCGTCAATAACGTAGGTGCTACCTGCGGAATTATGCGACGTGGTGCGCACGGTGCCGCGGCACAGAATGTACACGTTATCAACGCGGTCCAGCATGTGGACAAGGGTCTGTCCGGAGTTAAGACGAATCTGCCTACAGTGAGAAAGACGATTAGCAGGAACGCGAGAAGCCCATTTGATGATCTTCTTGCGAACGTCAGAATCAAGACTATCAAGGTAGGTTAGGACGTTCACACGAGACCTCGCTGTTCTTGTTTCGTAAGTCCTCTTTACAGGACAGTTTCGGCTTAAGTTTGAGTAATTGTACCT
>JABZHE010000148.1:0-2779 GCA_015259025.1 Atopobium sp.
TAAGGGCGGCTATACGCGGGTAACACCTACTTCTTCTGGTTCTGGAAATGGCGGCAGCTCATCTGGAAATGGCGGCAGCTCATCTGGAAATGGTGGCGGCGGCAAGGGCGGCTCAGGTAAGAAATAACCCAGCCTTTTCTGGTTTCTTTTACTAACAAAAAAGCAGGCATATGATATGCCTGCTTTTTTCTTGCCAACTTTCACATGCGCAAAAGGACGGTGATGTAAAGCTTGGTGTAAAGCTTACGCAGCGTGTGCGCCGCCCTCAATCTCACCAGTGCAGTGTGGGCAGCGAGTTGCGCCTTCCTTAACCTCTTCAAGGCAGTGTGGGCAGTGTGGAGCTGCAACCTCTTCAACAGCCTCTTCTTCGTCCTTCTTAAGCTTGGAAGCCTTCATGAGCTTATTAAGGGCCTTAACCATGCAGAAGACAATGAATGCAATGATTAGGAAGTTGATGATTGCGCTGATGAATGCACCAAAGTCAATGCCGTTCTGGGTGCCAGGAACTGGAATAGAAAGACCAGAAACCTCGGTACCACCACCAGAGATCAGCTTAATAAATGGGTTGATGATGTCATTGACAAGGGAGGTAACAATAGCGGTAAATGCGCCGCCAATGATGATGCCAATAGCCATGTCCATAACATTGCCCTGCTGGATAAACTCTTTAAACTCCTCGACAAACTTTTTCATTTCATCCCTTTCGTTTAATTGGTAGAAGACAGATATTTCTACTCGCGTCTACGGTGTGCGCTTATGCGCTGATCAGACCATAGATGCGAGAGTATTTATCAGTTAGATACTTGGTGTAGTAGTGGACGTCAAAAGGCTCACCGCATGCACCCATGATGAGCTCCTTGGAGTCTTTTGCACGACCCCAGGTCCAAATACGGCTGCCCAGCCACTCCCTAATAGGAGCAAGATCTCCTGATGCACAGACGGCGTCAAAGTCCATGCCCTCAGCAATCATGGCATGCTTGTACTGAGCGCCATAAGCGCTACCAAGTGCGTAGGTTGGGAAGTAACCAAACTCACCCCATGACCAGTGAACATCCTGAAGAGCACCTTCAGTGTTATTTGGAACCGTAACGCCCAGGTACTGCTTGTACTTCTCGGCCCAAAGAGCTGGGACATCCTTTGCAGTAATCTCGCCAGACAAAAGTGCCTGCTCCATTTCATAACGGATGAGGATGTGCAGAGGATAGGTGAGCTCGTCCGCCTCAGTGCGGATGAGACTTGGCTGTACCTTATTAGCTGCCGAGAAGAGCTGGAAGGCAGTGACGCGATTAAGCTGGCCAGGGAAATGCTTGCGCATAAGCTGAATAAGAGGCTCAGCAAATGCTTCAGAAAGGCCAACGTAGTTCTCAAAGAACCTGGACTGAGACTCGTGCATGCCCATAGAAGTGCCGGTGCTCAGAGAGGTAAAGCGGTACTCCCAGTTAATGCCCTGCTCGTAGAGGGCGTGACCGTTCTCATGCAGCATGGAATAGACATTGGAGAGAACGTTATTCTCGTAAGCATGGCTGGCAACCATAACAAAGCCGATACCAGGGCCACCAGTGTAAGGGTGCTCAGTTTTGCCAAGCCAATAAGCGTCCTCGTCAAGACCCTGGAGCTTTACCAGGTCTTTTGCAAGGTCCCACTGACGGTTGACATCAAACTTACCCTCAAGAGGCTTGGTGCTTGGTTGACGCTTAGAAGCCATACAATCAGCAACTAGGGGAACTACCACTTCTTTAACGTTATTAAAGAAGGTGTTGTAGAACTCTCTGTTGGTGCCGTGCTCAAAATCGCTGAGTAAGAGATCATATGGATCTTTGGAAGCATCGCGTGCCTGGCACATCTCTTTGCGAAGCTCAATTAAGCTATTCAGCTTTGGAGCAAAGAGTGACCAGTCATCGCTGTTCTTTGCCTGCTCCCAGACCTCATTAGCCTCTGTGGTAAGACGAACAAAGTTGCTCTGAAGCTCAACAGGTACATCTACCAGCTGGCTTCTATCGCGACGAAGAATTTTAACTTGCGCGCGATGAGTCTCATCAAGTAGAGCGCGATTCTCGTGAAGTCTATCAAGCAGTGCGCCAACAGCAGGATCACAGAGGGTCTCCTGGACCTGCTCGCCAAGGATTGCCAGGGCTTCTCCGCGCTCTTCAGCAGCCTTTTTTGGATCTATACATGGTCCAAAAGAGCCAATCTCATTAGCTGCGTAGTTGAGAGCAAAGAGCTTCTTCTCAAGTTCATCAAGTTTAGCGATATCATCGCGGGGATTTGAAAGCGCTGCGTTCAATTCAACAGTGTTATGTGCGCTGTCCATAAAAATCCTCTCTACAAAAAATAGGTGTGACCAGTTACTTTACCGGTCAACAGAAACCGTTTAGCGTATGCGCCATATTTTACCCTGTAATTTATTGATATTTGAGCGATACTAAAAAGACTACGTCCTAAAACAATAAGTACATCTTTTCGGCACAATTTTTGCCCAAAGATGGCTTGTAAGGAGTAAGAGTTCTATGGATGACAGCAGAATCTCGTTTGATCAGTGGGGTGATCTGTACGCAGATCGCGTTCAAACCATGCGAAAGAGCGAAGTACGAGATTTGTTTGCAGCACTGTCTCGTCCAGGTGTCATTGCGCTGTCTGGTGGCCTGCCGGACATTTCTTCGCTGCCGCTTGATCAGGTTGCAGAGTGCGCTCGACGCTGCGTTGCTGTTGAGGGACTCAGATCTCTTCAGTACGGTAACTCCGATGGCCGTATTGAGTGCAGAAAGACCATCTGCAAGAT
>JABZHE010000149.1:0-2735 GCA_015259025.1 Atopobium sp.
CACTGGCCTTACGATATCTGCTATAAAGGCCAGGTAGTTGCCTCAATCAAAGCAACCGCAGGCTATCAAGAGGGCATGTTTGCTGTGGTGAGCATCGCGGCAGACCCCAAGGTACTTTGCTCAGCGTTTGACGTTGCAGACAACACAGAACTTCTCGCCAAAAAGGTCTCTGAGCTGGTGGTTCAGAGTGTAAGCGTGTGGGAGCAGCAGGTTAAGCGTGCAAGGAGCTTTGCGGGGCCAATCGCACTCATTCTGAGCGACTACTTTGATATGGTTCCTCTGCTTGGACAGCAGGTCAATAAGGTATATCCCAGCGGCAACGTTGCGCTGACCGCTCGATTTGGCGGCATTGACGTGTGGGGTCATGCCATCCTTGTTGACCAGGACGGTAAAGAAATCCTTGTGAGCGAGGAAGAAGCTTCTGTTGTGCCAGCGGTTTAACCGCCGGTTTAGCTGTCAATCTAACTGCTGCATTGCAGCTGCGGAGCCAGTTACTCTGCAGCCTGAGTGGACTGCTTCCAAATCAGATAAATGCCACGCATGGTGAGTTGCGGATCGACCACATCAAAGACATCTGTTGCTTCGCTAACGGTGTTTGCCAGGCCACCCGTTGCAATAACGGTTGCGCCTTCAATACCAGGCTCTTTGAGCGTTCTGGCAACCAGACCCTCTGCCTGAGCGGCGGCGCCTACTACAATACCTGCCTGAACAGCGCTTTCTGTAGTGTTACCCAAGACAGTCTCAGGAGCCTTGATAGGAATGCTAGAAAGCTTAGCTGCGCGCGCAAACAGAGCGTTTGCAGAGATCATAATACCTGGTGAAATAGCGCCTCCACGGAATACGCCGTTCTTATCAACAACGTCCAAATTGGTTGCGGTGCCAAAATCAACCACAATAACTGGATAGCCATAGCGCTCAGTTGCGGCAACGGAATTTGCTACGCGGTCGGCACCCACAAGCTCGGGGTGGGGGATATTGAAGCGAATCTTATCCGTGGAAAGCGCGTTAATGCGGGTCAGAGGTTTGTTAAGCAGCAGCTCAAAGCAGCGCTGCCAAGCGCGTGTAATAACAGGAACCACGCACGAGAGTCCACCCGCCTCAACGTCGTCTAGGTTCAGTCCATCTTTCTGGAAGAACGTGAAGAGGCGGCCGTGCAGAATGTCGGAGGTGTCGCTTTGATCGGTAGGCATTCTCCAGCCGCGCACCATAGTGCCTTCGCTGTCAAATAAACCAATGGCAGTTTGCGTGTTACCCACATCAATCGATAAAAACATTATGCCTCCGAAGAGCTGCAGACCGGTTTTGTATGTTGCATTGGATTTTAGCGCATCAAAGGCTTCTCAAAAGTTGTCGCACACAAGAATTATCTGCACAAAATGTGAATTTCTCGCCAAGTACTTCTAGCAACAGAAGGGTTGTTCTGCTATACTTTTTCAGCTTATTGTCTTGATTGAGCACGTGCTCATAAAGACACCCCTGCTCTGGTCGGAAACCAGAGCCGATGTAAGGAGTCCTGCATGAAGCAAGGTATTCATCCAGAGTACGTAGAGTGCACCGTTCGTTGCACCTGCGGAAACACCTGGACCACACACGCAACTGTTCCAGAGATGCGTCTTGACCTCTGCGACAAGTGCCACCCATTCTATACGGGTCAGCAGAAGCTTGTCGACACTGGTGGACGTGTCCAGCGCTTCGCCGACAAGTTCGGTGGCGCAGCAAACGCTGCTCTCGAGGCTGCTAAGGCTGCCAAGGAGGCAAAGGCTGCTAAGGCTGCTGAGCAGGAGGCTGCTCGTAAGGCTGCTGCTGAGGCTAAGGCTGCCGAGAAGGCAAAGCGTGCTGCTGAGTTCGCAAGGAACGCACCAGCTGCAGAGCCAGAGGCTGAGGCTGAAGCCGAGGCACCTGCAACCGAAGAGGCTGCAGAGTAGCAGGTATTTGCTCGCGCAAAGACCGCAGAGTACAGAATCGGGGTAGCTTCGGCTGCCCCGTTTTTGTTTGGCGAGAAACCCTCTCAACTCAGAGGGTATACTTGAAAGTGAAAAATCTGCCGTCGGAGGACGAATGGAATCACTGTATACAAAGTATCGCCCGCAAACGTTTGAGCAGGTAGTTGGCCAGAAGCATGTGGTCGGCACCCTTGAGCGGGCGGTCTTAGAGCAAAAGCTCAGCCACGCATACCTGTTCTGCGGACCTCGCGGCACAGGTAAGACCACTATGGCTCGTTTGCTGGCAACGGCCATCCTCTGTCACGAGGCTCCTGGTCACCTGCCCGACGGCACTTGTGAGGACTGTCAGCTGATTGCTGCTGGTCAGCATCCAGATGTCTTTGAGATTGATGCCGCTTCTAACACCGGCGTTGATAACGTGCGAGAAGAGATTATTTCTCGCGCTAGCTACGCTCCTGTGCGCGGCAAGGGCAAGGTCTACATCATCGACGAGGTGCATATGCTTACCTCGGCGGCGTTTAACGCCCTGCTCAAGACGTTGGAGGAGCCCCCTTCGCACGTGACGTTTATCATGTGTACCACCTATCCTCAGAAAATTCTTGCAACTATTCTGTCCCGCGTGCAGCGCTTCGACTTCCGCTCTATTGCCGCTGATGAGATGGCAGAGCACCTGGTCAACGTCTGCAAAAACGAGGGCTTTACCTACGAAGACGCAGCTATCGATCTTATTGTTCGTCATGCGCGCGGCGGCATGCGCGACGCTCTTTCTTCTCTTGAGCTGCTCTCCGTTTA
>JABZHE010000014.1:0-11348 GCA_015259025.1 Atopobium sp.
TTTCTATCCCAACCCTCATCCTCTTCAAGAACGGCGAGCCAGTTCACACCATGGTTGGTAATCTTCCTAAGGCTGACCTCGTTTCTGAGCTTAACGCTAACCTGTAAGTTCTTGTGTGTCACGCGCTTGCGCTGGCTTATCATTGAACTAAGCGGCGGTACGTCTATCGGCGTGCCGCCTTTTTGTTACAAGGAGAACTAATGGCCGATAAAAGCCTTGATGCTCAAAAGACAGGACTTTTAACAGGAGTTCGCAAGCGCCTTTTCCTACAGCGTCTGCGTTCTAGCCTTTCTACCATCATTCTGCTTGTCTCATCAGCAATTTTTATTTTTCTGTTGATTGACGTTTCTGAAGGCGACGTCATTGGCATTGATCACTTTGCCTACAGGCTTTTTGTTGTCCACCTCAGGACTCCTCTTCTCACAGAGATAATGGAAGGGTTCTCTGGACTTGCAAGCCCCGTCACCGTTATTGTCATGCTTATTGTGGTTGCTGCCTTTGCACCAGGACCAAGTGTTGGCAGGCTTGCCTCTATTAACCTGGGTGGCGTTGTTATTGTTGACCTTATCTTTAAGGCTATTGTCCAGCGTCCTCGTCCAGATGGCTTTAGGCTAGTAGTTGAAACTGGCTACAGCTTCCCGTCGGGCCACTCGATGTTCTCGATGGCTTTTTATGGCCTACTCATTTGGCTTGTCTGGCATTACGAGAAAGACAAGCTACAGCGTTGGATTTGGTGTGGCCTGTTCTCAGGTGTCATCATTATGATTGGCGTCAGTAGAATTTATCTGGGTGTGCACTACGCTACCGACGTCATTGGTGGTTTCTCGCTTGCCCTTGTATGGCTAGTGCTTTTTACCAAGCTGATGATTCCATCGCTTATTTACAAGAAGAAAGCACCTCAAGCGAAGACAGACTAATAATCTCTGCGCTGACTACCTGGGCTGTTTCATCATCAACAATAATGCGTCCCATTGTTGCGCCCTCGCGACCGCGCGGGTAGGTAGGGCTTCCTGGATTCATTACCAGTGTGTTGGTCCACTCGTCACGCTGTACAAAAGGCTTATGCGTATGACCACAGATAGCAATATTGCATTTGACCAGGTCAAGCCTCTCGCGATAATGACATACCTGCCACTTAAGACCGGCTGCAAAGAAAATAATCTTTTTCTTTACCATGGGACCATAGTTGTAGCAGAAGTCATTATTGCCCAGGCAAAGCTTAACGGGAGCAATCTTCTGCAGTGTCTGATAATCGGCGTTAGAGGTAATATCTCCAGCATGCACAATGTAGTTGGCGCCTTGCAGAGCTTCAAGCAACTCAGATGACAAATACCCATGCGTATCTGAAATTACGTCAAACCTTACCAGTGCCATACCAAACTCCTACGTGCGCTTTTAGCTGCTGGCGAGAAACCCGTTGAGCTTCTACAGTCCCAGTGCTCGCTTGAGTGCGACCACACGACGGCGAGAAACCGAAATGTGACGCTCCTCAAATCCCTGAATAGTCAACTGTAGGATACCAGCAGAGATAACCTCAACATCGTCAACATACTCAAGATTCACGATAAAGCTACGATGAATGCGGAAGAATCCGTGTGGAGCAAGGCGCTCTTCAAGTTTCTGCAGAGAAATAGTAGACAAGAAGCGGTCGTCTTCTGTGTAGATGCAGGAGTAATCGTCTTTTGCCTCAATAAAGCGAATCTGATCAATAGGAACAAGAACCTTGCTTCCGCTCTTAATGACAGGAATTCGCTCAATGGTTGCCATAGGAGACTGAGGACGAAGGCGCTCCTCAACCTTATCAAGAGCCTGCTCAAGGCGCTCGGTCTCAACGGGCTTCATCAGGTAATCTACCGCGTTAACGCCAAATGCATCCAGCGCGTACTCGCTATATGCGGTGACAAACACAATCTGGGGAGGATTCTTCAGCTTGTGAAGAGCCTCTGCAAGCTGCATTCCATTTGTCTTAGGCATGGAGATATCGAGGAACAAGACCTCAACGCGAGACTCCATGAGTTTCTCGACAGCATCCCTTGCACTTGTGGCCTCAATGATTTCCTCGAGACGTCCGGTCTCCTCAAGCAAGAACTTGAGTTCAGAACGGGCTGGAGCCTCGTCATCAACAATCATGGCACGCATGTCATTCATCTCCCAACGGCCTAACGCAGCGTTAAGCAAAAACCGATACTACTATGCTGTTGCCTGCAGTGCCGCACCTGCAAGCTTGAGTGTCACGCACGTACCCTGCCCTGGTTTAGACATGATTTCCATGCCAGAGCCAACGGCGTAGAAGCGCTCAACTCGCTCAGCTACGTTCTTAATGGCAATACCCGTGCCCCTATTTCTCCCCGAAGAATCCTGCGGGGTAGGACCTTGACCATTAAGTAAGCGAGAAACAGTCTCTTCATCCATTCCAAGACCATCATCAGCAACAGATATAAGAATATCATCATCATCGCGTGTGACGTGGATGTCAATATGGAGGGCGCCTTCATCTTTCATAGCGTGCCTCACGGCATTCTCGACAATAGGCTGAATCAAAAAAGACGGTACCTGAATATCTTCGCATCCCTCATCGACATGCTCAGACTCTTGAATACGTTCTTCTCCAAAACGCGCCTTCTCAATTGTCAAATACCTGCGCGTTTGTGTCAATTCCTGAGAAAGCGGAATGAGCGCACCCTGAGAGCTCTCAAGCGTACGGCGATAAAACACAGAAAACTCGCGAAGCAGATCTCGCGCCTTATTGGGGTTTGTACGCGTAAGAGATGCAATGGTATTGAGCGTGTTGAACAAGAAATGCGGATTAATCTGTGCTTGCAAGGCTTTGACCTCGGCACGAGCGGTCAACTCTGCCTGACGGTCAAGCTCGTACGAGGAAAGCTGTGTGGAGAGAAGCTCGCCCAGTCCCTCAGCAATTGCAAGCTGCGTGCGATCAATTTCAATACCGCGACGATAGTAGAGCTTGATAGTGCCAACTGTGCGATCTTGAACAATCAACGGAACAATAATGCCAAAGGAACTGCCACCATTGCCAAAGCCTCCGCGCCTTTTTAGTACCTGCTGACGACTATCTACCGAGACAAACGTCTCCATGCGGCCACTTTCCAGAACCTCAGTTGCAGGGCCAACCACTTTTGAACCAGGCATATGCGAGGTTGCAATGTCTCCCTCAAAGCCCAGCACGTACTCTGTATCCGTGATGGAAATAGCAGCTGCAGAAGTTTCTGGAAGCAATAGTGTGCAGATAGTTGGCGCTGTTTCTTGCGACAAGCCTCCGCGTAAGGTCTTGAGCGTCTTAGAGGCAACCTCAAGTGTTCGCTCTGTTGCTTGAGACCTGGCGTGCTCATTACCAGGCTGAGTAGTACCACCAAGAACAATAACCGTGGCAAGTCCTCCGCCTGCAACAAGAGCGGCAAACAAGTTGTCTGCCATGACGCTCCAGGAAAGCAAGCCCAGCAATACACAGGCAAGAATAATCAGGACTATCCTGGTTGATCTATGTATGTACTGAGCAAGTCTTTGCATAGCTGTCTAGTTCTCGACTGGTTCTGCAGCAGAATCCTCAGAAGCAAGCTGCTGCGGCAAAGGCGAATGCTTAAGCGCACGAGCCAAAGGAGCTCCTAGTACATAGAGAACAACAGCCTCTCCGAGTCCTGTGGTGATAAAACCAAACAAGAACATAAGAGGATACGATCCATCAAGTTCAATGGTGGTAAATGGAATTGTGTAGAATCCCAATCCCTGAAGCAAAATGGGAAGATATGCAGACACAATAACGGCATTTGCAAGCACTGGCCCCAGAAGCGCAAGCGGTACGTTCTTCCTATTCTTCCAGGTAAACCATGCACCAAGAGCAGTTGCCAGAGAACCAAAGACTACGTCTAACAATCCCAAAGCTCCTGTGCCAGAAATGACCATATTTGCAAGGTTGGCAATAACGCAGCCAAGCGTCAGTCCTGGAATTGCGTCAGCGGTAAAGAGTGCAATAACCACAACCGCCTCAGAAATGCGGAACTGCACAGGACCCCAAGCAAGACCGCCCAAGAAAAGAAGAGCTGCAAGTGTAAGCGCTGCATAAAGGGCAGCAATAATACCAATACGTGCAAGGCGCTGAGCGCGCTGTTTTGTTACATAAGCTGAAGAAACCTGTGGCAAAACAATCCCCTTGTTAACTCTAAAAATTTAGTTCATGATACGACGAAACGCATATATGAGCAAATGAGCAGTGCAGACATACAATTAGTAATGCAGGTGCATTCCTGGATAGACCATCTCACGAGCATGCTTTTGATACGCTGCGACTGCCTCTTCTTCAAAAGCAAGAGGAGTGTCTTCCTCGCCTGCCATATCCAAAATCCAGCGTGTGAGATAAGGATTGAGCGGAAGCAGTGGCCCAATAAGCCAGGTGGCAATAGCGTTCTTGCGACGGAAACCTTCCAGCTTGCTTTCTTTATTGATGCCAAAACCAACCTTATTTTTAAGGAAGTAGCAGTTAGAGTTATCTCCCTCGGTGAGTGTGAACTGCATCTTAAAGCCAACGACAACAAAAGGCTCTTTGCCATTGCCAGGATCAAACTCTCCCACCTGGACATCGTGGAAGCGCTGGGGCATATAGCGAGTAGTCGTAAACTTGAAGAGGCCCAGAGCCTCAATTTCAGAGCCGTCAGGATTAACGATTTTCTCGCCAAAGAGCTCTGAAGCGTTGCCCGCAAACAGCATAGGAACGCCCTGATCAGCCAGCTCTGCAAGCCTGTCCTTGTAAGGCATAAGGCGAGAAATAATAAGCTCTTGCTGGGCTTCTGTCATGCCACCCATGATGATTGCTGATGGCGTGTTTTCAACAAAGTAAGGCGTTGCGGCGTGAGAGGTGTATACAAAGTTCTCTTTTGGAAGGCAGGCCTCCAGGTAGAGAGCATTTCCGTTGTCTCCACCCTGGTTACCGTACTCTGGGTAAAGAATCTCAATCTTAGTTGCTGGATTACTCATGGGAGGCCTCCATCTGTTTCAAGCGCTCAATGATACGGTTTCTGCTGATGTCAGCAATGCCACCGTTATAGAGGCCGTGTGCATAGAAAACGTGCTGGCAAGCGTTAAGGTCAACCAGGTCAGCGGTCTCTTCAGGAGAGCTTGCCACAAAGGTTTTAGCTGGATCAATACCGGCAAGTCTGAGCCTAAGCTGCAGGTCAAGCGACGTGTCGCCATAAATAATGACCTGCTTGACGCTTGGATCTTGTAAGAACTCAAAGTCTGTCTGGTAGTACCAGCCAATATACTCTGTCTGGTCTTTTGCTTTTGCCATGTACGCATCAGCAATCATGATGATAATTGCCTTATCGCCTGGCTGTTTACGAAGAATATCGATGGTGACCGAGGTTGCCGTGTCATTCTCGCCCTTAGAAGCCATGCTAATAAGACGACGACCGTTGTAGTCAATCTCGTTATACCTGGAAGAAGCAATGTTAACGCGTTGTAAAGACGCAGCGATGGTTGCAGGCGCAAGACCCATCTCACGCGCGGTTACGATGGCCACAAACAAGTTGTAGAGGTTGACGATAGAGTAGCTATTGAGCTTGTACTCATATGTTGGTGCGCCTTCGTGGCAGTGCTCCTTGACCACAAACTTGCCAGTCTCTGGCTCTACTGAAATGACCTCATAATCAGGAGTTGGGTTGGTATAGCCGCACTCCTCGCAAGTTGCGTGACCAAGATGCCTAAGGTGTGCATAATCCCACTTGAGCTTTCCACCGCATTTGGGGCAGGCGGTAAGATCTGAAACAATGCCCACTGGCTCTGCGGTGTCTTCTGCTAGCCTTGCGATGGAGTAATACGTACGATGAGTGCACTGAGGAGCAAGCCTGCAGCTAATCATGTCATCTGCGTTCAAAATCAGATGAGTTGAAGCAGGAATGCCCTTATCCATAACGTCAAACACGTAGTCTGGCGTTGCACTACGAGAGAACGTATCGCGGAACAAATTGGTAACAGACAAAATATCAGGCTGTAGATACGGGAAAATGCGAGGTCCAGAAAGCTCGTCAAACTCCATAACTGCAAGCTTAGTCTTTGACGTACCCTTCCACGTGGCGTTCTTTGCAAACGAGCTTGCAAAGCCGCTGGAAATATTGCCGCCAACGCGGTTGGTAACAGTCTGGTAGCCATTATCAGCAAGAAGATCGTTGAGCAGGTTATTGGTGGTTGTCTTGCCGTTTGTGCCGGTAATAAAGACAATCTGCTCTGGCTTAGCAATGTCTCCCAAAAATGCAGGATCAATGCCTTCAGCGATAAAGCCTGGCAGCGTTCCGCCTTCATGGTTAGTCAATTTAAGTGCTGCAAGTGTTGCTTTAGCAGCGAGAAAAGCTACAGGAAATAGTCTGCTCTTTTTTTGTGCCACAGTAACTCCCATCGTGAGCAAAGTCTCTCTAGTTTATCACCTCGCGAGAAGAGCTTGAAGAACAGAGGGTCTCTCGCCAAAAATGCTGCATAAAAAAGCCGAGCCAGGATATCCTGGCTCGGCTGAAGCTACGTGAAAGTAAGTTGCCTTACTCCTCAGGCTGCTCCTTCTTCTCTGCTGCATAGAGCTCGGAGAGGCGTACAAGGTGATCGTAGCGAGCCATTGCGGCTTCCTCGTTCTCCTTGAAGAGCTTCTCTGCGTGCTCTGGGAACTCGCGGGTGAGTCGGCTGTAGCGAGCCTCGTTCATCAGGAACTCCTGGTAGCCACCCTTAGGTGCCTTGGAGTCAAGCGTGAACTTCTTACCTGCTGGTGCAGATGGGTTGAAGCGATAGAGGTTCCAGTAGCCAGTCTCGACTGCCTTCTTCATCTCCTCCTGTGCGTGAGCCATGCCGCCCTTGATGGAGTGCATCTCGCATGGGGAGTAACCGATGATGAGGGATGGTCCTGGATAAGCCTCTGCCTCAGCAATTGCCTTGAGGGTCTGCTGGAGGTTAGCACCCATGGAGACCTGAGCAACATAGACGTAACCGTAGGTCATAGCAATCTCAGCAAGGTTCTTCTGCTTGATGTCCTTACCTGCTGCAGCAAACTGTGCAACCTGGCCAAGACGGGAAGCCTTAGAGGACTGACCACCGGTGTTGGAGTAAACCTCAGTGTCGAAGACAAAGACGTTGATGTCCTCGCCGGAAGCAAGAACGTGGTCAAGGCCACCGAAGCCGATGTCGTATGCCCAACCGTCGCCACCGAAGATCCAGAAGGACTTCTTGGTGAGGAAGCTCTTGTTAGCAAGGATTTCCTTAGCTGCTGGAAGATCAGACTTCTCAAGCTCAACTACGAAGGTCTTAGAAGCTTCCTTGGAGAGAGCTGCGTCGTTGACGGACTCAATCCACGCCTTAGCAGCATCCTTGAGGTCCTGAGATGCGCCGTCCTCATCGACAAGCTGCTGAGCAAGCTCCAGGAGACGCTTCTGCTGTGCCTGGTGACCAAGCATCAGACCCATACCGTGCTCTGCATTGTCCTCAAAGAGGGAGTTGTTCCATGCTGGGCCGTGGCCGTTTGCATCGGTAGTGAATGGTGAGCAAGAAGCTGGGTTACCCCAAATGGAGGAGCAGCCGGTTGCGTTGGAGATGAACATACGATCGCCGAAGAGCTGAGTGACCAGGCGGCCATAGCTGGTCTCAGCGCAGCCTGCGCAGGAACCAGAGAACTCAAGAAGAGGCTTCTTGAACTGGGATGCCTTGACGTTGTTAGCAACAAGCTCGGTCTTCTCGGAGACGTGGTTGACTGCGTAGTCAAAGATCTCCTGCTTGGATACCTGCTCCTCGATTGGCTTCATGGTCAGAGCATCTGCAGGGCAGATGTAGACGCAGTTGGAGCAACCGGTGCAGTCGAGCTGAGAGACAGCAATCTCAAACTTGTAGCCCTTAGCCTTAGGACCAACGGCATCCTTGAACTGAGACTGTGCTGGTGCAGCAGCAACCTCTTCGTCGGTAAGGACGAATGGACGAATGACTGCGTGTGGGCAGACATAAGCGCACTGGTTACACTGAATGCACTTCTCGACGTTCCACTCAGGAACAACGACAGCAATGCCGCGCTTCTCGTAAGCAGCAGCGCCAAGCTCAAACTGGCCATCAACGTGGTTCTTAAATGCAGAAACAGGAAGTGCGTCACCCTCCATACGAGAGACTGGAGTCATGATGTCGCGAACCTGCTTGAGCAGAGCCTCACGGCCCTCAAGGGTGATTGTGCTTGGAGCATCCTCTGCAGTAGCCCAATCAGCAGGAATCTCAATCTTAGTAAATGCAGTAGCACCAGCGTCGATTGCCTTGTGGTTCATATCGACGATGTTCTGGCCCTTCTTCAGGTAAGAATGAGTTGCAGCGTCCTTCATGTACTGAAGTGCGTCTGCCTCTGGGAGAACCTTTGCAAGAGCAAAGAATGCAGACTGAAGAATGGTGTTGGTGCGCTTGCCCATACCAATTTCCTTGGCAAGGTCAATTGCGTTGATCAGATAAACGTTGATGTTGTTCTTAGCAATGTAGCGCTTTGCCTCTGCTGGCAGGTGGTGTGCAAACTCCTCTGCATCCCACTGGCAGTTGACCAGGAAGGTACCGCCAGGCTTGACGTCGCGGACCATCTTGTAGCCCTTGATGATGTATGCAGGAACGTGGCATGCGACAAAGTCTGCCTTGGTGACATAGTAAGGAGAACGGATCTTGTGATCACCAAAGCGCAGGTGGCTGATGGTGATACCGCCGGTCTTCTTGGAGTCATACTGGAAGTATGCCTGAACATATTTATCGGTGTGGTCACCAATAATCTTAATGGAGTTCTTGTTAGCACCAACGGTACCGTCACCGCCGATACCCCAGAACTTGCACTCAATGGTGCCCTCAGCTGCAGTGTTAGGAGCCTCAGGATCCTCTGGGAGAGACAGGTTAGTAACGTCGTCGACAATACCAACGGTGAACTCACGCTGAGGAGCATCCTTCTTGAGCTCCTCGAAGATTGCGAATGCGGATGATGGTGGGGTGTCCTTGGAACCAAGACCGTAACGACCGCCAACAACCTTAATGCCTGTACGACCAGCCTCATAGAGGGAAGAAACAACGTCTTCGTAGAGAGGCTCACCAACGGAACCTGGCTCCTTGGTGCGGTCGAGAACAGCAATCTTCTTGACGGACTCAGGAAGAACGTCAACAAAGTGCTTTACAGAGAATGGACGATAGAGACGGACCTTAACCAGACCGACCTTCTCGCCATGAGCGTTCAGGTAGTCGATAACCTCTTCGAGGGTATCGCAGAAGGAACCCATGCAGATAACAACGCGGTCAGCGTCTTCTGCACCGTAGTAGTTGAACAGACCGTAGTCAGTACCAAGCTTAGCGTTGATCTGGTTCATGTAGTCTTCAACAACTGCTGGCAGCTGGTTATAAACCTCGTTGCATGCCTCGCGGTGCTGGAAGAAGATATCGCCGTTCTCGTGGGAACCGCGGCTTGATGGGTGCTCTGGATTCAGTGCGTGATCACGGAATGCCTGGACAGCGTCCATGTCGCACATCTCAGCCAGATCAGCGTAATCCCAAACAGCAACCTTCTGAATCTCGTGAGAAGTACGGAAGCCGTCGAAGAAGTTAACAAATGGAACCTTGCCCTTGATTGCTGCGAGGTGAGCAACAGGAGCCAGATCCATAACCTCCTGGACGTTGCCTTCTGCGAGAAGTGCAAAGCCAGTCTGGCGAGCAGACATAACGTCAGAGTGATCGCCAAAGATGTTCAGTGCATGGGTTGCAACGGTACGTGCGCTGACGTGGAAAACACCAGGGAGCTGCTCGCCGGCAATCTTGTACATGTTTGGAAGCATGAGCAAGAGGCCCTGAGAAGCGGTGTAGGTAGTGGTCAGAGCGCCTGAACCAAGAGAACCGTGAACAGCACCAGCTGCGCCAGCCTCGGACTGCATCTCGACAACCTTGACGGTTGTACCAAAGATGTTCTTTACACCCTGGGCGGACCACTGGTCAACATAGTCTGCCATTGGACTTGATGGGGTAATTGGGTAAATGCCCGCTACCTCGGTAAACGCATACGACACGTAAGCCGCGGCGTTGTTACCGTCCATGGACTTAAACTTTCTTGCCATTTCCTCTCCTTGCCTAATCTGTGATTTCTCACAGTATGCGTCTGTGCGATCCAAAATAAAGCTGTAGACCCTGGGTGACTACGGAAACAAGTTTCATAGTTCGGCCGGCAGCGGTCGCATAATGCTTTTATTATTGCGCAAAAAAACAATGAAACAAATCAGAAATATGAGCCAATAAATACCTATTTTCAGGTAGGATTTTCTACCTGCGGAATTGCAAAATAAACATAACAGTAAAGTGCAACTTTTTTGTAAATCGACAAAATATTCAAGTACACAAGCAGCCATCTGTCTGAAAATTGGACAAACTTTTACGTAAGCACTCAACGCACGAAAGTCTTGCTGCACGTTGAGTGCTCTTTTAATAGCCGTACTTTAGGGTCATATCTCTTTTGATTACTTGGCCGCTTTAATCTCGCAAAGCTTCTTATAACCAAATAAGAAACGCTCTCCTATCTCACCTTCAGCATCGGATGCGCAAACGACTCCGTGTTCATCTGAAGTAAGGAAGGCTTCATCAAAATCAGCAGTTCCATCAAATACCTGTGCGACAACATCTGGATTAAACTCAGTTGGCTCATGCAGAGTTTGTGCCAAATCAAGCACCAGACTTGTGGCTCCTGATCGAACGCTTTCTTCTGAAATACCTGCGATAAGCTTTCCGTCCTTCACGAGCCAAAGCACTTCTGGTGCACAATGAGTTTGCTGCTCTTCTCGCTGTGAAATTCTTGCACGACCCGCAAGAGATAGAACAGAGCTCTCCTCTAAAGACTGGTAAGGACCAACTGTCATAGCGGCCTGACCATTGCTCTCGAGCAAAATCATAAGAACGCCGTCTGGATATTCTTGCGACCCCTCTTTGAGTGTTCCCTCAATGTGCTGCTTAGCCCAAGCAATCAAGTGCGGAGAAACATCTTTTTGAGCAACAACTCGCCTACTCAGCGCACGTAAATGCCTGTTATCAAGAGGGAGAACACCTCCAGCCAGTCTCCAACGACAAACAAGTTCTGGATTATCAAGCTCAAACTTCTGAGCCGCTTCTAACTCTTCCTGGTCCACAGTGTCCTCCCCCAACTTTTTATGAAATGAACTGCTAATCCCGCCTTCGCAGGTTAGTGCCTAAAGTGTCGCTTTCCTGTAAACACCATTGCAATACCATACTCATCACAAGCAGCAATAGACTCATCATCTCTGACTGATCCGCCTGGCTGAATAATGGCTGTTACGCCATGGACTGCCAAGGTATCAACG
>JABZHE010000150.1:0-2707 GCA_015259025.1 Atopobium sp.
CGTCTACGCGCTCTCCACGAAGCTCAGAAACTACCGTACGAACACGGCTGCCCTTAGGACCAACGCAAGCACCAACTGGATCAAGACGCTCGTCAACGGAAGAAACAGCAATCTTGGAGCGGACACCAGCCTCGCGAGCAATGGAGCGAATGCTTACAACACCGTCATAAACCTCTGGAACCTCAAGCTCAAAGAGGCGACGGATAAGATCTGGGTGGGTACGAGAAACAACAATTGGTGGACGCTGACGCTCACCACGAACTGCTGGCTGAGTTGCGTTAGGATCGCGAACGTCTACGATAATTGCCTTAATGCGCTGGTTGTGAAGGTAGCGCTCACCAGCTGGACGCTCATCGCGCTCATCAGGGAAACGGCGCTGATCAAAGTGTGGAAGCTCTGCCTCAACACCCTCACGAATCTTAATGATGGTGAAATCAGGAGTGGACTGAAGAACAGTACCTGTGATGATGTCACCAATGCGGCCACGGAACTCATCATAAATCTGAGCACGGGCAGCATTGCGCACAAGGGTCTTAATCTCTGCCTTAGCATGTTGTGCAGCAATACGGCTGGTATCTGGAGGAGTTACGTCTACCTCGTCAAACTCAGTATACTCACCAGTCTCCTCATCTGGCTCACCCTTAGGAACAAGCTCATAGACGTAGACACGACCAGTAGCCCTATCAATGGTGACACGCGCGCCAAAATCAAGATGGAGGACGTCAGCATAGCTTTTTGCCAGAGACTGCTCCAAACGGTCCAGAAGATATAACTCATCGATGTGCTTCTCCTGGCAAAGCAACATCAAAGCTTCCATCATTTCAGATGCCAGAATAATCCTCTCTATCTACTTCTTGGCTGAGGCCGAGAAATCAAAAACTGGTTTAATAACGCACTTCTTTAACTCAGACAAATCAACAGTACAGACCTCGTCTTCTGTCTGGATTGAGATAGTTGTACCCTCAATGCCCAAGAGTTTGCCGGTAAATTTACGGCGTCCCTCTGTGGCGGTAGTCTGAAGCTGAATCTCTTCTCCTGCAAAGCGCTCAAAGTCTTTTGCGCGGCGAAGCGGACGAGCCATTCCTGGAGAAGAAACCTCCAAGGTAAATGATGCTGGGAATGGATCAAGCTCATCTATGGTCTCTGAAATCCATGATGTTTCTTGAGCAACTTCATCAAGAGAAATGGTCTCTGCTGTCTCATCATCATGGTCAATTCTTACTCTGACCACAGGATTCTTAGAAGAACCAACAATCTCAACATCAACAATATCAATGTGGTGATTGAGTGCAGCCTGCTCTAGTGCGGACAAGATTTTCTGTGTTGCACCTTCGTTTTGCATTTGACCTCCTCATCTACATACAGAAAGGAAGCGGGGTCAAAACTCAACCCCACTTCCAACTAATAACAACTACGTTTAGAGATATCTTACGAGATAAAGGGCTTCTCGTCAAGTGTTTTTGCTGTTAGGCAACGATATTCACAAGTCGGCCCTTAACAACAATGACTTTTCTAATCTCTTTACCCTCAAGCTGATCGGCAATTGCTTCAGTTGCAGCTGCAGTGAGCTCTTCCTCAGAAGCATCAGCAGCAACCTCAATGCGAGCGCGGACCTTACCCTTAAGCTGAACAGCAATTTCAACGGTATTGCTCTTTGCCTGCTCTGGGTCAAACTCTGGCCAAGGCTGGTGATAGACAGGTGTGTCTTTACCCAGAGCCTCGTGGCTGAGCTCCTCAGCCCAGTGAGGAATAATTGGAGCCAGCATGGCAACAACATCATTTGCAACCTTGTAGCAAAGTGAAGCATCTCTAGACTCTGCAGGAACCTCGTTGATATAGGCGCTTGCGGCATTAACCAGCTCCATGACTGCAGAAATAGCAGTGTTGAACTGGCCCTTGTCAAACTCAGTGGTGCAGCGGATTCCCATAGCGTTGAGGACGCGGTTGAGCTCAAGCGACTTTGCATCCAAAGCTGTGTGGTCGAGTACGGCAGAAGCATCAGCGGTGCGAGAGAGTTCCCAAACCACACGCCACGCACGCTTGATAAAGCGGTTTGCACCTGCAACGACCTTCTCGTCCCAGTCAAAATCCTTCTCTGGTGGAGCAACAAAGAGAATGGCAAGACGCATCGTATCTGCACCGTAAGGCTCAATGACAGAGCTTGGAGGAACCACGTTACCCTTTGACTTTGACATGGTGTCGCCGTGCTCATCCTTGACCATGCCCTGGGTCATCAGGTTCTTAAATGGCTCGTCAATAGCAATCATGCCCAGGTCACGAAGGACCTTAGTAAAGAAGCGAGAATACAGAAGGTGCAGAATTGCGTGCTCAATGCCGCCAATGTAGTTATCTACCGGCATCCAGCGATCCACTGATTCTTTAGAGAAAGGAAGCTCGGTGTTGTGTGGATCGCAGTAGCGCAGATAATACCAGCTAGAGCAGGTGAAAGTGTCCATAGTATCAGTAATACGCTGAGCGGGCTTGCCGCACTTTGGACAGGTGGTCTCTACAAACTCCTTGCACTCTGCAAGAGTGTCTCCTGCCGCCAGATCAAGATTGTCTGGAAGCGTAACAGGGAGCTGATCATAAGGAACTGGGACGTCACCGCAGCAATCACAATGAATCATTGGAATTGGATTACCCCAGTAACGCTGCCTTGAGATAAGCCAGTCACGAAGGCGGAACTGAACAGTTCTACGTCCAACGT
>JABZHE010000151.1:0-2675 GCA_015259025.1 Atopobium sp.
AGGTAAGGGTGACATGCTGGTTAAACTTCGTGGTAAGAAGCCTAATCGCGCACAGGGTTGCTGGGTCTCTGACGAGGAGATCGAGGAGACCGTTAAGTACATCCGCACTCAGCGCGTGGCCGAATATCACGACAATATCTTGACCGTTGCAACTCCAACACAGGCCGATGGCGCTGGCGGAGTTGGTGGTATGGCACAGGCAGACGACCCACTTATTTGGGAAGCTGCGCGCATTATTGTGGATTCTCAGCTAGGTTCTACATCTAGTTTGCAAAGAGCACTCTCTGTTGGGTATGCTCGTGCTGGTAGAATTATGGATATGCTTGAGGCAAAGGGTGTTGTTGGCCCAGCTAACGGATCAAAGCCTCGAGAAGTTCTTATCGACAAAGAAGCTCTTGAAGAGCTCAAAGTTCAAGACGCTGCCTATAGGGAGGTAGAGTAAGCATGCCACGCCCTCGTTTTAGTGAGATGCTCGTAGAACGTAGACGTCAACTCGGACTTTCTATCACGCAAGCATCAAAGATTCTTCGCCTCAAAGAGCAGGCACTTATTGCTTTTGAGGAAGGCGATTTTACGAATATGCCTCAGAGTGGTTATGCTCAGGGCATGCTTTCTTCGTATGCTCGCTACCTAGGACTTAATCCGCGTGAGATTGTAGACCTCTTCCAGGAGGAGAGCTACGAATTTGAAAACGGCACCTATTCTCATGAGTTGCGTCGCCGTACCCGCGATACTCAGTCTGGTCGTGGCATTGCTGGTTATGACGTCGTAAACGAGTCCGGTAGCAGGCCAAAGGCATACGTACAGTACCACGGTCTTCTCCCCACATCGGGAGGACCAGCTGGCGATATGGGTGCGTTTGCAACTACGTCTGGTGTTCGCTCCAGACAAACTGGCGTGCCTCTGGGCGCTCAGGCATCTGAGGAGGATGCTGGCGGCTACTCGTATTCTCGCTACGCCACAGGTCATGCCTACAATGCCGGTATTGAGGAAGCATCCCGTCAAAAAACTATGGCAAGTCGTACACGTGGTGGCGTTCAGCGTAGACGTGTAGGTATTGCGGGCGTTAGCATGCCAGCTTACAAAGACGATGTAACCAGAAGAACTGTTGCTCCAAGCGATTACACCGATGACCTTCGCTATGACAATGTAACTGATCCTTATGAGCGCGCATCTACTATTTCCGGTCGCCGTGGCTCTAGAAATATTGCGCAGGTAGATAGGCCTAATGTTCGCCGTCGCCAGCCATCTAGCGCCGCCGCTCAACAGCGCCGTGCTCCTCAAAGACCAGGCGTTATGGGAGCGCTTCAGAATTATTTCTCTGATACGGGCCGCACCATTGCCACCGTATTTGCTCTTGTTGTTGTGATCATTACTGCCGTTTTGCTGTTTAGCGTTCGTTCCTGCATGACAGCTCGCACTACGCCTACTACAACTAAAACGGTAAGCGTTAATAATTCAACAACTGATTCTTCAAAGAATTCCACTACTACAAATAGCAACACGGACACTTCTAAGAAGGATTCAACTGATGCTTCTAAGAGCACCACTACAACTGAGCCAAAGAAGGAAGAGACTCCTAAGCAGACTACCGTAGTGGTTACTGTTGCAGATGGTCAGACCAGTTGGGTTGAGATTACTGTTGATGGTAAGAGTGTTGAGGCTGATGCAATCACTGGTCCTTGGTCTCAGACATACACCGTCACTGATTCCATGAACGTTCTTGCAGGCACTCCTGGCGCCGTCGCTGTAACTGTTAACGGTACTGCTAAGCCATTTGACGCAAATGCTTCAGGTATTGGCACCTTGACCATTCAGGGCACTAAGCCTGCTGACAGTACTGCAGCAAATGCTTCTGGAACTCAAACAAACAGCACGTCAACAAGTACTACTGGTGGAACTTCTGGCACCACTAACAACCAGAATTCCAACAGCAATTCAAACAATAACTAAACGCCATGGGGCGAGAAGTTCTTCTCGCTCAGGTAATACGGAGGGGAAATGGCTAAAGAATCAAGCTTTGACGTTGTGTCTGAAGTAGACATGATGGAAGTTGATAATGCATTTCAGCAGGCAGCTCGTGAGCTAACTCAGCGCTACGATCTTAAAGATTCTGGTGCAACACTTGAGCTCTCTAAAAAAGAGGGTAAGTTCACTATTGAGGCTCCTGCAGATTTTGTTGCATCTCAGGTGAGGGATGTTCTTGGCTCCAAGCTGGTACAGCGCGGAATTGATCTTACTGCTATTCGTTGGGGAGACCCCATTCCTGCAGCAGGCTCTACCGTGCGGCAGATTGGCTCAATTGTTTCTGGAATTGACCAGGAGACTGCCAAGAAGATCGCTAAAGATATTCGTGATATGAAAGTTAAGGCTAAGGCAACCGTTGAGGGCGATAAGCTGCGTGTTTCTAGCGCTTCTCGCGATGTTCTTCAGTCTGTGATTGCAAGCCTTAAGGAGAAAGACTATGGCCAGCCCCTCCAGTTCAACAACTATCGATAGGGGCTACAACGTCCTATACATCACGTTAGGATGCGCTAAAAACGAGGTTGATACAGACCGCATGCGTGCGCGTCTTTTGGCCTCTGGTTTTGGCGAAGTTGCAGATCCAGAGTCAGCAGACGTTGCAATTATCAACACCTGCTCGTTCTTGGCCTCAGCAACAGAGGAGTCTATTG
>JABZHE010000152.1:0-2667 GCA_015259025.1 Atopobium sp.
GCATAGCGGGTGGTTTTGTGTTTCGCGCGTTACACGCGCTCAACAGGCTAAAGCCTCGAAAAAAATAACCCAGACTTTCAAATAAAAGTCTGGGTAACGAATGTATGGTGGAGGTGCGGAGAATCGAACTCCGGTCCAAAGCAAATCCTAGGCAGGTGTCTCCAAGCTCAGTTACTAATTACATCTCAAGTACCGCACACTTAGTAACAGGCGTTTGGTACTCCAGTTGGTTCAATCTTTTTGTAAGGCATACCAACTACGTCCTTACAAGCATCTCCCTAAAATGACGTCACCCTGAGAACAGGAGAAAATCCCAGTTAGACGCGCTGAACTAAATTAAGCAGCGAGAGCCATACGAGGCTCAAAAGTAAGAGTGTTGTCAATTCAATTTGACGTTACCCCTGTTTTACGTGGCGAGGAGACCACGGCTTGCTGCCCACCGCAAACTCACCTTGTCGAATCCAGTCACCCCCAATAATGAGAGAAACTGCCACCATGCAGTTTTCAATGTTCCTGAATTGCGAACGCGCGTAACGTTGCTTGCAATTCAAAGTGTAGAGAGTATACCCCATGAACTGCCATTTTTTCAAAAAAGATATGACTATTTTTAAGAATGGCTTACTTTACAGATTTACCATGAGCTTCTAGAACTTGTTTCTCGCGATCAATAAACATAACCAGAATAACCACCAGAAGCGCTGCAGGTGAGAGCCAAATCATATGAGTACCCATCAACGGAATGAGCAAGTTACCCACTACCGCACCAGCTACAAAGCAGAAAATAGTTCCAAAATAGAGCAGCGAGGTCTCAATATGAACAGGCTCGTGCGTATGCATATATGCGGCTATTTCTTGCGTTCCGCCGCGAAGATTACCAATGCACATCGTCGTAGCAAACGCGTGTCCGTGAAGCTTTCTAAACGCCTGGACTTGAATGCCACACGCAAGTGACGTCAAGCTGTTTGCCAGCAGATTCATGTCTGTTGGAAGCAAAGAAACAACGCTCAGGAGCACAATCTCTACGATAACCGCAAGCTGCCTCCAGTGCAGATGTTCTTCTCGCGCAATAGCTCGAATGGCATACGAAACCGCAATACCTATAGCAAATGCCAAAACTGGCAGAGCGTATTTGAGGCACTTTTCAAACGATCCGCTGGTCAGATTTACGCCCAAAAGCAGCAAGTTTCCGGTCTGAGCGTTAGCAAAAACGCCGCCGCGCACCAGGTAGGAATAGGCGTCCATAACTCCGCCCGAGAAGGCCAAAAACGCAGCAACTTCTACCGAATCTGACATTTGTAGTGCGTGCTTCAAGACTACTCCAACCAAAATGCGCACATCAGCGACACATATCACACAGACGTATACGAAAAGCGATGCAGGTTAAATCCTACATCGCTTTTACGATTTTGTTTGGGTGATCATCAAAGAGGTTACCAACGTGCAATCTTGCACGGAAAACCTGTCTGACTAATTTGTAGGGAGTTTACTCCTCGACAAGCTCGAACATCTCAGGACCAACGCCACAAACTGGGCAAACATAGTCCTCAGGAAGCTCTGGAGTGTCAACCTCAACCTCGTAGCCACAAACGGTGCAAACAAACTTGTAAGTCTTCTCTGCCATTTTTATTCCTCTCTCCAAGCGCTTACGCGCTTTTCCTTCTATTCGCGCAGTTAACGCGGACGGCAACTAACCGTGGCCCTTATCCGCGGTTAAGTGCTCATGCAGATAGTAACAAATCTTGAGTGATTCTAAAGCATTATTCCGAAAATAGGAATGATTCTCATAAAATTCGCACGAAATTTTTCGCGAGAAAATCGACGTGCTCCGAGCACTAGTCGCTTGCGGTGGCGTACCCGCTTGCGCAGCGACGCGCTCCTAGTAGCGACTGCGCTCCTTGAGGGCTCGCTGAATCTCGCGATCAGAATCACGCTTAGCTGCAGACGCACGCTTGTCGTAGAGTTTTTTACCCTGCGAAAGCGCAATCAGCAGCTTAACGCGGTTGTGCTCGTCAAAGTAAATCTCAAGCGGAACCAGCGCCAAGCCTTTCTGGCGAAGCTTTCCGTCAAGATAGTCAATCTGCCTGCGGTGAAGCAGCAGCTTGCGTTTTCTATCTGGGTCAACGTTCCACACGCCGCCATTTGTGTATGGGTGCAGGTGCATGCCGTGAATCCACGCTTCACCGTCACGAATGAGGCAGAACGTATCGGTCAGCTGGCAACCACGCTCGCGCAGGCTTTTGACCTCGGTGCCAGTAAGCACCAGGCCACACTCAAAGGTCTCGCCAATCTCGTACTCATGGCGAGCAGAGCGATTGCGTGCAATCGACTTCTTACCCTGCTGTTTTCCCTGGGTCTCGGCCATACTTACTTGCCTTCCCCGTCTGAAGTTTCTGCTGCATCGGTTTTCTCGCCAGATACAGGATTGCCGCCTGCGGTGAAGCCCTCGGAGATTGCGGCGTCGCGAACAAGCTGCAGAAGCGCAAGAGCCGCCTGCTCACCCACAAGGTCGCGAGCGCGAATGGTCATCTCAGTTGCGGTAGCTCTGTCGCCCATGGCGGCGCAATCCTGCGCGCACATCAGCAGGCAAACCGCAATCTCGGCGTTGGCACCTGTTGGCAGACCCTCTGCCTCAAGCAGGTCGTTTGCTTCTTCGTCGGTAAGGCCATC
>JABZHE010000153.1:0-2664 GCA_015259025.1 Atopobium sp.
CATCAAAATCTAAACCACTGCGACCAAGGTGACCAAGAATCAAAACATGTGGATTATCCAGCGCATTCACGTACATCTGGGTAATCTGCTTCTGCGAGGCACCGGCAGCCCACTGCTTACTATGAATACTAGCAACCGCATAATCGCAGGTACCCAGGATGTGCTCACCAAGAATATGAGGTTGACGGAGTTTATCGCCATTAATGCCCTGGTCAAACGTAATATCGTAGGCAAACAAATTGCCCTCAAGGTCAACAATATCAACCTCGGCGCCGTGAAGCAGCCTGACGCCATACCAGGTTTCTGGCCAAATAGCGGTGTTCATAAAGAACTGGAAATTCTTGATAGTCTGCTGGTCATACAGCATGGACGAGAAGTGGTCGGTGATTCCGAGCAGTTCATAGCCACGCTCAGAAGCTGCGCGAACGTTCTCCTCAATGGTTGAATAGGCGTGCCTTGAGTACAGACTATGAGTATGAACGTCGCAAGAAATGCGCATGACGTGCTCCTTTGAATCTCAATCGACAACTCTAGTTAATCACGGCCGCCATCATGAGGCAACCCTGGCGAGAAGACCGGTCTTCTCGCCATCCGCACGATCTACAGCTCAATGCTCAACTCAACGGGGCAGTGGTCGCTGCCGTAGACCTCGCTCAAGATGGATGCGCTTTTGACCTGCTCAGCAATGCGATCGGAGACCAGGAAGTAGTCGATGCGCCAGCCGGCGTTGTTCTTGCGAGCGTTGAAGCGGTAGCTCCACCAGCTGTAAGCGCCGGTCATGTCGGGGTGGCGGTACCTAAACGTATCGGTAAAGCCTGCATCCAACAGCTTGGTAAAGCTCTCGCGCTCCTCGTCCGAGAAGCCTGCGTTTTGCCTGTTAGACGAAGGATTCTTGAGGTCAATCTCGTTGTGTGCAACGTTAAAATCGCCGCAGGTAATTACTGGTTTTTGCTCAGATATCTTAGCCAAGAACTCGCGATAGTGCTGATCCCACTCAAGACGCTCGTCCAAGCGCGCAAGCTGGTCTTTTGAGTTTGGCGTGTATACGCACACAAACCAGAACTTCTCAAACTCCAGCGCACACACGCGGCCCTCGTCGTCAGCAACGGGGCATCCAATCTGACGAATTACCTGTAGAGGGGTTTCTCGCGAGAAAACCGCTGTGCCCGAATAACCCTTTCTATCTGCGTAGTTCCAGGTCTGAACGTAGCCAGGGAGGTCCAGCTCAACCTGTCCTTCCTGCAGCTTAGTTTCTTGAAGGGCAAATACATCAGCGTTTATGGTTTCAAAAATTTCCGTGAACGAAGGCTCTTTCTTGAGCACGGCGCGCAGACCATTAACGTTCCAGGAAATTAGCTTGTACTCTCGAGTATCGCTCATAACTCCTCTTTCATACTACGACCTGGTGGTTTAGGTCGCAGTGGATTCGTATCACAGTAGCCGCGAGTAACGCGCGTTCCACGCTCCAGTTACGGCGCCAAGCGGTGCGTTTGCGGCAATAAACTTTCAATAAATCCATGGTATACGACTAGTAGCCACCAATACCGCTACAATAGAAACATTCATAGCTGGCAAGGAGGATTCATGCTTCGTCAAAGCTACAACACCTGGCAATGTGGAACTCACACTATCTCGTTGGCGCGTCCTAGGATTATGGGCGTTCTCAACGTCACTCCAGACTCGTTCTCTGATGGCGGAAAGAACTTTGATCCAGATGCAGCAATTGCTCGTGGATTGCAGATGTTGGATGAGGGCGCTGACATCATTGATGTTGGGGGAGAGTCTACTCGTCCAGGTCACACACCTGTTCTGCCTACTGAAGAGGCTGAGCGCGTAGTACCTGTGGTGCGCGCGTTGGTAGCTGCTGGAGCAATTGTCTCCATCGACACGCGCCATGCCGAGGTAGCAAAGATGTGCGTCCGCCTTGGAGCATCAATCATCAATGACGTTTCTGGCTTCACCGATCCAGAGATGGTTGCTGTAGCTGCGGAGTCTGACTGCGGCTGCATTGTGATGCACTGGAATAAGGACGGCCTTGGAGCTCGTGTTGAGCGCAAGCAGGTGCAGCTGGACGACATGCGCCCTTCTCGCCCTACTGGTAGCGCAGCTGCTCGAGCCGCAGCTACAGGAGCCGAGACACGCACGCTGAGCTCGCAGCGTCGTTTTACCCTGCCAGAAGAGGCGCCTATTATGCGCCAGATTATGGGCTTTTTGGGCGACCAGGCTCGCGGTCTTATGCGCGCTGGCGTTTCCAAGGATCGCATCTGCATTGACCCAGGTCCAGGTTTTGACAAGTTTGCTGACGAGGACGTTGTTATTCAGCGTGCCACTCGCTCGATGGTTTCTATGGGATATCCGCTGCTCTGCGCCGTGTCCAGAAAGCGTTTTGTCGGCGCTGTTTCTGGTGTAACTGAGGCTACCCAGCGCGACGCAGCTACGCATGCAATTTGCATTGCCGCAATCACTAACGGTGCCCGCATCCTGCGCGTTCACGATGTTGCGGGAACCGCTCAGGCTATCAACGCTTACTGGGCTATGACCGAGCGCGATCCTCGTCAGGGATTTGTGGCGCTTGGCTCCAACGTAGGCGACCGTGTGGGCTATCTGGCTCGCGCAACGCAGCTCATCGACGAAATCCCGCTGCCCTGCGTTGTTTCTCTCAGC
>JABZHE010000154.1:0-262 GCA_015259025.1 Atopobium sp.
CTCAACACTCACTCCAGAGATGACCCTTGGTGACGTGCTTGACCTTAAAGAGAAGACTGGTCACTCCACCATGCCTGTCACTGATGACGGCACTTCTCGCGGTAAGCTCGTAGGTATTGTTACCTCTCGTGACTATCGTCCTTCTCGCGACGATCGCTCTAAGCTGGTATCTGAGTTTATGACCCCAGCTGATAAGCTTATTACCGCAGCTGAGGATACCACCCTTAAAGAGGCAAATGACCTTATCTGGGACAATAAGCTC
>JABZHE010000154.1:272-2628 GCA_015259025.1 Atopobium sp.
CTATTGTCGATAAGAACGGCCATCTGGTCAGCCTTGTATTCCGCAAGGATTATGATTCCCACAAGTCTGCCCCAGATGAGCTTCTTGATGACTCTAAGCGCTACATGGTTGGCGCTGGTATTAATACTCGTGACTATGAGACCCGTGTTCCTCTGCTTGTTGATGCAGGCGCTGATGTTTTGTGCATTGACTCTTCTGAGGGCTATTCCGAGTGGCAGAAGCGTACGCTTGAGTGGGTTCGTGCAACTTACGGTGATTCCGTCAAGATTGGCGCAGGTAACGTTGTAGATGCTGAGGGCTTCCGCTTCTTAGCAGAGGCTGGCGCTGACTTTATCAAGATTGGTATTGGCGGCGGTTCTATCTGCATCACTCGTGAGCAGAAGGGCATTGGTCGTGGTCAGGCAACCTCTGTCATTGATGTTGCTCGCGCTCGTGATGAGTACTTTGAGGAGACTGGCGTCTATATTCCAATCTGTTCTGACGGTGGAATTGTCTATGACTATCACATGACTTTGGCTCTTGCTATGGGTTCTGACTTCATGATGCTTGGCCGTTACTTTGCTCGCTTTGATGAGAGCCCTTCTGACCGCGTTATTGTTAACGGCTCTTACATGAAGGAATACTGGGGCGAGGGTTCTGCACGTGCTCGTAACTGGCAACGCTACGACCTTGGCGGCAACAAGCGCGGTCTTTCCTTCGTTGAGGGCGTTGACTCCTATGTTCCATATGCAGGCCCTCTAAAAGATGGCGTTGATGCATCGCTTTTGAAGGTCAAGTCCACCATGTGCAATTGTGGTGCACTTGATATTCCAGAACTCCGTGATAAGGCAAAGATTACACTTGTCTCTTCAACTTCAATTGTTGAGGGCGGCGCACACGACGTCTTGCTGAAAGATTCAAACCAGCAGGTCAGCTACAATTTCCGTTCATAACTCACAGGATGTATGGACTACGAGCGTCACCAAGTATTTTGCTTGGTGACGCATCGCTATAAGAAAGGGGAACTCGTGGAAAACGAGGAAGTACAGAACGTATCCGATACAGGTGATTTTCCTGCCTACGATGCCGAGGCCATTGAAACTAAGTGGCAGCGTGTCTGGGAAGAGCAGAATCTTTACAAGACAGAAGAAGACAGCTCAAGGCCTAAAAAATACGTTCTAGAGATGTTCCCTTATCCTTCGGGCGATCTTCACATGGGCCATGCTCGTAACTACACCATTGGCGATGCTATGGCTCGTCAGGCTCGTATGCGTGGCTTTGACGTTTTGCATCCAATGGGCTTTGACGCTTTCGGTCTTCCTGCAGAAAACGCTGCTATTAAGCACAATACTCAGCCTTCTGTGTGGACTCATAAAAATATTGACCAGGCTGTAAAGACCATGTTCCGCATGGGCTTTGCTTACGACAAAGACCGCATGTTTAATACATGTGACCCTGAGTACTACAAATGGGGTCAGTGGATCTTCCTCAAGATGCTTGAGAAGGGCCTGGTATATCGTGCAACAAGCCCTGTTAACTGGTGTCCTAACGATAAAACTGTTCTTGCAAACGAGCAGGTAGTTAACGGTAAGTGCTGGCGCTGTGGTGCGGTTCCAGAGAAGCGTGAGCTCTCTCAGTGGTACCTGCGCATCACTGATTACGCGCAGGAGCTTCTTGATGACCTTGACCAGCTTGAGGGCTGGCCAGAGCGTGTTCGTGCCATGCAGGCAAACTGGATTGGTCGCTCCGAGGGTGCAGAAATTGACTTTACCCTGGCAGATACCGATGGTGTTACGCCAACCGATACCAAGATGACTGTATTTACCACTCGTGCAGATACCATCTATGGCTGCACCTTCATGCTGCTTCCACCAGAGTCCAAGCTTGCTGCTGAGCTGGTAGGGGATTCAGAGTACAAGGCTGCCTTTGACGCCCTTCACGAGGAGGCCGTAAAGGTTTCTTCCATTGATCGCCAGGGAACAGACCGCGAGAAACACGGTGTATTCACTGGCCGTTACGCAATTAACCCCGTTACCGGACAGACCGTACCAATTTGGGTTGCTGACTACGTCCTTCTCGACTATGGTACTGGCGCCGTTATGGGTGTTCCATCAGGCGATAAGCGCGACTTTGACTTTGCTAAGAAGTATGACCTGCCTATTGTTCCTATCATTTGCGAAGAGGGAACTGATATCTATGATGAGCTCAAGGGAGTTTCCGAGTACAAGGTAACCTCCGTTGACTGGGACGGACCAATGGATACCGTTGGTATTCTTGTCCAGTCTGGTCCTTTCACCGGACTTCGCGGTGGTAAGCATTCCGAGGCAGAAGAGGCCGTTGTTGCCTATCTGACTGAGCACAACGTTGGACGTAGAAC
>JABZHE010000155.1:0-2605 GCA_015259025.1 Atopobium sp.
GGTAATCTACGTGCAGAAACAGCAGAAGGAAGAATTGTTGCTATTTCGGACCGCATTGCGTATGTAACGCACGATATTGATGACGCAAAACGAGCAGGACTTCTTTCGGAGGAGTATCTCCCAACTGAAGCTCGAGAGGTTCTTGGAAATTGCTCACCTGAGCGCATTGAAAACATGGTTCACGATATTGTCTCTGAGAGCTCTCGCGTAGGCGACATTAAAATGACCGACTCCATGTGGGGCGCCATGATGACCATGAGAGCATTCTTGTTTGCTAATTTGTATGCATCAGGGGATGCAAAATATGAAGAGCCTAAGGCGTATGACCTTATCATTGAGCTGTTCGATTATTTTGTAAATCATCTAGATGAGGTTCCTGCAGAATATAAGTGTCATGATTTTGATCATCCAGAGATTCAAGTGGCAGATTATGTTTCTGGTATGACCGACAGATACGCTACAAGAGTGTTTGAAGATCTTCGTCTGCCTCGTTCCTGGGGTAAAAGAAGATATGTAAAGTAAGTTTTATCCAAACTAACCCTTGTACAGTGGAAAATATTCACGTATACTTTCCGTCTGTGTGTTAACTATGTGTCGTTCGCAGGGGCGTCGGCACCTCTAGAGATGAGGAAACAATGGACTACATTCGCGCTATTGAGCGTCAGCAGATCCGCGAGGACATTCCTGAGGTCCGCGTTGGTGACAACGTAAAGGTTCACTATCGTATTGTCGAGGGTGACCGTACTCGTGAGCAGGTCTTCCAGGGTGACATCATTCGTCTTTCCGGCGAGGGTTCCCGTGAGACTTTTACCGTTCGTAAGATCAGCTTCGGCATTGGTGTTGAGCGTACTTTCCCACTTCACTCACCAAAGATTGCTAAGCTTGAGGTTCTTCGCCACGGTGTTGTTCACCGCGCTAAGCTCTACTTCCTGCGCGATCGTGTTGGTAAGGCAGCTCGTCTTCGCGAGAAGCGCTAATCAACTTCATATGCTCTTTAAAGCCGCCTCCGGGCGGCTTTTTTAGTACCATTGTCATGTGGTTTGGAGAAAACATGGCTGATTCTGCAAAAGACATAATTGCTCGTTTAAGCGATGCCCCAGAGGCTGAGGTATACGAACTTATAGCTCGTTATAGTGAAGACCCTCGTAAACAAGTTATCAAGGCGTTGGAATCAGCTAAAAAGCGTATTGAAAAAGAACATGCCGAGAAGGTCCGTGTAGAAGAAATGTATCGCTTTCAGAAGGAGCTTTCTGGAGGCGGACTGGTTGTTGGTGTTGATGAGGTGGGCAGAGGTTCTGTAGCTGGTCCTTTAACGGTTTGTGCGGTATGTCTGCCTGATGAACCTATTATTTACGGACTTAATGACTCAAAAAAATTGACTGCAACAAAGCGAGAGATTCTTTCAGAGCAAATTCAAGAAATTGCTACAGCAATTGGAATTGCTCATATTGCGCCTCAAAGGATTGATGAAGTTGGTATGGCACAGTGTCTAAGAGACGCTATGTTACAAGCTGTCAAAAACACAGGTATTGAGCCTGACTGTGTCTTGATTGATGGAAATCCTATGCACATCCATCCTAAAGAGAAGACTCTTGTTAAGGGTGACGCACGTATTGCATCTATTGCCGCTGCCTCAATTGTGGCAAAAGTAACACGAGATGCTTTAATGGTGGCCTACGATGAGGAGTACCCCGGCTATCACCTGGCAGAATGTAAAGGATATGCCTCTGCTGAACATATTGAAGCTATTGGTGAGATGGGACTTTCTCCCATACATCGTGCGTCGTTTTGTGGAAACTTTGTTAAGACGCAAAGACTGTTTTAATACATCCAATTTAAGCAATCAGATTAACTTTCAGAAGCAAACAAGGACCCGTTCATTCTAAGAGGATTGAACGGGCTTTTTCTAGAGGCGCAAATTAATTACATCAAATTTTTTAGTTTCGACAGAATTATTACGCTGCTTAGACAGACAGTGGCCAAGTTAGTGTCAAAGTGCTCCTGCAAACTGAACTCTCCCACAATGAAAGGAGAGTTATGAGCAAGAAAGAATCAAGTAAGCATGCAGGCGCAACAGCTAACGAGGTGGAGGAGAAACCTGTACCACAGGAAGAGCCAAAGACTCAGGATAAGAGCCCACAAGAGGATGACGAACAAGAGGGCAGGATTCCACTAGAAGAGATGTCGTCTCGTCAAATTGGCGAGAAAGGCGAGGAGATCGCTGCAAAATACCTCATCAAAAGAGGCTACAAAATTATCCAAACTAACTGGACGTGTCAGATTGGTGAGGTTGATATTGTTGCTCAAGATGGCGATAACGTTGTGCTTGTTGAGGTAAAGACAAGACGTATTTTGAACAAAGACGATAGCATCATGCCTGAGCTGGCTGTAAATAGGGCAAAGCAGGAAAAATACAGAACGCTTGCACTTATGTATGCAGCGCTTCATCCAGCACTTACCTCTATTAGATTTGATGTTGTTGCTATTAATCTGGTAGCTCCAAGCACAGCAAGCCTAAGGCATTTAATTGGGGCATTTAGCTGGGACGAGCAATGAGTCAAGCAACCATCTGTGTTCATACCGCAACTCTTAGAGGAATTGAGGC
>JABZHE010000156.1:0-2587 GCA_015259025.1 Atopobium sp.
CTTCTATCCAGCTCACATCTACATTCTCTACCTTATCTCCTACTTCATGAGTCGATAAGATTTGCTGGTAGATTCATCAAATAGGAGCCGCTACTTACCAGCGTCCATTCCCGGAAAACCAATCTGCCTCAGTGCCTCGTACAACACAATGGCAGCGGCGTTTGAAACGTTAAGCGCACTGACCGAGAACTCGTTAGGGTCAATGAAGTTTCCGCAGATATCCTGCTGCAAAAGCGCTGGATGAGCGTATTGGTCATCACCATCAAGCGCGTCGTGCTTCTGGCTCCAGTCCTCGCGGTTGACCAGGCTGGCAGAATCTTCCAACATTGGAATTCTCTCGCACTCGTCAGCATGCTGTGCCAGGAGTTCCTCGGACAATCCCAGGCTTTCTTTGCCAAAGATGAGGTAATCTCCATCGCAATACGTTGCCTGAGTATAGGTCTTCTTAGCTTTCTTGGTGAGGAAGTGCAGCGGGGACCTGCCGGTTGCGGAGGTGTCGTCGACCGCGGCAACAGCGTCGTGTGCAGCGTCCGTAGCAGGTGCGCCAGATGCTTGGGCTAGACCGTTCTTCTCCAGAAATTGATCCCAGTTATCGTAGACAGAAACATTAAGGCTTTGCCAATAAGCCATACCTGCTCGTTTGAGGCTTTTGTCATCAAGCGAGAAGCCCAACGGGCCCACCAAATGCAGATGAGTTCCACTAACCACGCAGGTGCGACCAATGTTTCCCGTATTTGCAGGAATCTCGGGCTCTACCAGTACAACATTGAGCATAGGTTATGCCAGAACAAAGCTGGTCAGGAATGCAATAAGTCCGCCGAGCGCCATAGTAGCTGGCAGCGTCACAAACCAAGCAGCAATAATCTTGCGCGCAACGCCCCAGCGTACAGAGCTGCGACGACGAGCAGATCCTGCGCCCATGATGGATGTGGTGATGACCTGTGTAGTGGAAACTGGTGCTCCAAGTGCAGTCATGATCTCAATTGCAACGGTAGAACTTGTTTCGGCGACAAAGCCAATAACTGGCGTGAGCTTAGTAACACCATCGCCAACGGTCCGCATGATGCGGCCGCCACCAATGGAGGTGCCCAAAGCCATAGTGGTTGCGCAGAGAAGCTTGACCCACAGAGGGATGCCCATGGAAGGGTCGTGTAGACCAGCGGTAATCAGGGCCAACGTGATGATTCCCATAGTCTTCTGAGCGTCATTATTGCCGTGGCTGTATGCCATAAACGCAGCTGAGAGCACCTGAAGACGGTGGAAGAGACCGTTTGCCTTTTTAGGTGGCCAATCAGCAAAGATCTCAAATACCAGCTTCATAATAAAGTAGCCCAGGGCCATACCAATAAGTGGTGAGGTAAACAGAGGGATAACAACCTTCTCGATAACACCCGCCCACAAAATATGGCCTGTGCTGCCGGTAAATACGATGGTTGCGCCAATAAGGCTGCCGATAAGTGCGTGCGAAGAAGAGCTTGGAATTGAGAACCACCAGGTAAAGAGGTCCCAAATGATAGCGCCCATCAATGCAGCAAAAATAACGTAGAGCTGGAGCTGAATGTCAACCAGACCAGACGCGATGGTCATAGCGACCTTCTCGCTCATAAGCGCGCCGATAAAGTTCATGATAGCCGACATGATAATTGCTGTGCGTAGAGGCAAAGCCTTGGTATACACCGTGGTAGCAATAGCGTTTGCGGTGTCGTGGAAGCCGTTAATGAACTCAAATATCAGAGCGGAAACAAGTACCGCAATAAGCAGGATGCTAGCCATTTTTCACGATAACATTCTGAACAGCGTTTGCAACGTGCTTGCAAGCGTCAAGGGTTGACTCAAGTCTATCCAGAAGGCTCTTCCACTTAAGAACCTCAATTGGATCATCGACGTTTCTAAAGATAGAGCTCAGAGCGTTACGATACACAACATCGCCCTGATCCTCGTATTCATTTGCAGAGCGTGTGTGACGAATGACCGAGTCATCCTTGTGATAATCAGGGAGACGATCAAAAGCCTTCTGCAGCTCCTCTGAAGCAAACAGGATTAGATGAGCCACCTGAACAGCCTCTGGACGCATCTCTTTGATGTCATACATGCTGAGATGAGCAGAAACGCTCTCAATGCCGTCTGCAATCTCGTCCATAAGCAGGGCAAGACGCGAGATGTCCTCGCGATCAAATGGCGTGATAAAAGACGTGTTGAGGGTAGAAATAATCTTTCCTACCTGGTCATCACAAAGCGTCTCATAGTTCTTAATCTGAACTTCATAATCTTCTGAACTTGGGAAAGACTCCATGTAGGAGACAAACAGTTTTGCTGTAGAAACAATCAGTGCAGAAAACTCAGAGAACATGCTGTAGAACTCATCTTCTCTACGAGAAACTCGGCTCATATGACGCCCTTCACTTGGACTTTTTATTACATGTACAAACACATTTAGTATAGCTGTTTAGGGCGTATATACTGAGGATAATAGCAATTTCTGACTCACAATAAAGGGCATCTTGTACGTAATAAAATATGGACTAGGGAGGCCAGATTATGCGAGAAAAGCTGTTTGATTACGTTGCAAATCAGTACGGCATAAACC
>JABZHE010000157.1:0-2550 GCA_015259025.1 Atopobium sp.
GCACAAATACGATAGCGATACGAACGCGCCTGGGCGTCAAAGCGTGCCGAGAAACCCTGTGGGGCACGGAAGAGTTGTCGGATAGAGATGTCATCGTCGGTCAGAGCGGTGAGCGAGCGGACGAGTTTCTCGCCAGACAGCGCCAGCTCAGCGCCGTACACAGGTAGGCTCACGTACTGGGCCTGGGCGTGCACGCCGGCGTCGGTTCTGCCTGCGCAGGTAAGCTCGACCTCTCTGCGCAAAACGGTCTGAAGCGCGCGACGAAGGTCTCCTGCCACGGTACGCTGGGTTGGCTGCTCGGCAAAGCCGCAGAAGGCAGCGCCACGATAGCCTAGCTTGATGACAAGCGTAGCTTCAGGCTCAGCAGAAGCGTCAGAGAGAGCCTCGGCAGCTGATAGCTCAGCAGAAGGTTCTTCGCATGCATAAACGTTGCAGTTTGATGCATTGTTCTGTGACGTTTCTGAGTTCATGAAGCTCCCTGAAAAGACTTTTGGCGCAACAAAGTGATTGTATCGTAGGCTCAAAGAAAGCGCACGCTACGCGACAACAAACGCCAGCGCTGCAGCGTTGCGAGACCTCTGCAGCGTTGCAAGACCACTACAACGTTGCAAGACCGCTACAGCGTTGTAAGCCCAAAGCACACGGCAGACCAGAGCAGAAGCACAACCCAGTCCACAAGCTGCATTTTTGCGGAGATGCGCGTACGTTTTGCGGCTCCAAGACAGCGATCCGTCATAGTTTGCGCCATCTGATCGGCTCGCTGAAAGAGCGATACGGTGAGCGGCACCAGAAGCGTAAACCATTTTTTGATTCGCTCAACAATACTGCCTGATTCAAAATTGAATCCACGTGCCCTCTGAGCTGCTCTAATTCTGTCGAGCTCTTCGAGGGTAAGAGGAATTGCTCGCAGTGCAATTGAGAGCGCAATGCTCAGGCCGTCAACGTCAACACGGATAAGGCGCAGAGGCATCAGCAGTACAGAAAAACCGGCAGCAAGCTGCGTGGGGGTGGTTGTCGACGCTACCGATAAAACCAGTGCTAGAGCAAGCAATACGCGAGCAATAGCCACAGTGCTCCTGTAAAAACCTTCCACAGAAAGTCCAACTGATCCAGAGAAAATGATATCGGGGTGTCCAATAAACACCAGCGTATTAGCCACAAATGAGAGAAGCAAAACAAAAGCTGCAGGCTTTGCCACGCGCAAAAACTCAGGCAAACTTACTCGAGCGCTCCAAAGAAGGCCTACGCAAATCAAAGCAAATGCAGCAAATGCAAGTGGTTGCTGCACATAAAAAAGAGCAACAATTCCCACAAGGGTGGCAACGATTTTTGTCTGCGCTGTCAACGAGGCAAGCGAGATACGCTTAAGCAGAGCACAGGGGCACTTAGACATAGCAGGCCTCCAAAAGCTCATGCAATACGTTTACAAACAGCGGGCAATCAAGCTGCGCAGCCTCATATAGCTCCGGGGTTGTCTGTGCTTCTTGTACGTCAACGTTTGCAACAACACAGCCCTTCTCGAGAAACACTACTCTATCGGCAAAAGGAAGCCATTCGCTTACGTCGTGCGTGATTGCAAGAACTGCCTTGCCCTCGTTTGCAAGCTCACGAGCAAGATGCAGCACCTGCGAGCGCGCCTTGCCATCAAGCCCAGACGTTGCCTCGTCAAACACAACCGCGTACGTTGCGCAGGCCAGCGTTCCCGCAAGAGCCGCACGGCGAGCCTGACCACCAGAAAGCGTCAACGGAGACGCGTCCAGGACCTGCTGGTCCAAACCAACACGTTCTGCCGCATACGCAACAAGCGCCTCAACATCATCTGGCGAGAAACCCTTGTTAGTTGGACCAAACGCAATATCTTCAGCAACAGTTTGGGCAAAAAGTTGATCCTGGGGGCGCTGGAAACACATGCCGACATCTCCAGGACTTACCAGTCGTGCATCAATTGTTGCATGACCAGTATCAGCCTCTATGAGGCCAGCAGCTATTCGGGCGCAGGTTGTTTTTCCAGAACCAGGAGCGCCCACCAAAACGGTAAGCTCCCCCGTGGAAGAAAGCGTTATATCGTGCAAAACTGGCTTGTCAAACGCATGAGATACGCCACAAATTGCCAGCTCGTGCGCCTCTCCAAGCGCTTGAATTCCGTCATAGTTGTTTGCTCGCACTACCTCAAGAGCACGCTGATACACAAGGGTATCCAAAGCGTCAAACGCAAGGTTGTTCTGAACAAGAAACGCAACAAACTCTGATGCGTTAAGAGGCACATCAAACGTATAGCCAGCCTGTGCAGCTATCTGCGCTGTTGCTGTGAGTACATCATCAAAACCAGCGTTAGCGATTGCGTTTGCGTCCAAGAGAAACTCTGTAGGAGTTCCCGCCCAAACTAGCTGGCCTTTCTCCAAAACAAGTACCTGGTCAGCCCCGGGAAGAGACTCAAATGAATGAGAAATCTCAAGCACACCCATCCCGTTAGCCACAAGGTTATTTACCAGCTTAGAAAGGTGATTTCTGAATCGTGTATCAAGCTGAGCAAATGCCTCATCAAGCACC
>JABZHE010000158.1:0-2544 GCA_015259025.1 Atopobium sp.
CTGCAAGGCAATTTCTGCCGAAGGCAAGCCAACGCATCGTTTTGTAGAGCGCCTTACGGTAGAAGAAATTGAAGAGGCTGGCGAGAAACTCATTGCAGTTGATATCACTGGCAACGCCTTCTTGCATAACATGGTGCGCACGATTGTGGGTACGCTGGTTGAGATTGGCCGCGGTCACAGGCCTGTGGAGTGGATCGACGAGGTTCTAGCTGCTCAGAACAGAATTGCTGCTGGCAGTTGTGCACCAGCTCAGGGACTCACGTTTGTAAACGTTCGCTATCCAGATGGCGTTTTGCAACCCTGGTAGCGCTTTCGGCTCTTTGATTGCCTCGCAGTTTCTGTGCACAGTACGGCTTCATCGTCCTTCTCGCGCCGTTTACGAAGTCTTTTCTACCACTTGTATTGTGTGCGGTGGTTTCCCTTGCAAAGAAATAGCATCATAGAAGAGAGCGTCTTTTTAGGAGCTCTTGCAGAACTGATGCACAGTGAGGCAGGGAGCCAGTATGTTTAGGAAAAGAGAAAGATTTGAGCGCAGCGATGTCCCGCGCGAGAGTCCCTATACCAACGTGATTGGCCTTGCCGTAATTGCCATTGTTGCCGTACTTGTGGGCATGGTTGTTGTAACTCTTTGGGATCGCGCGCAGCTTGAGTCTCACCTGGGAGATCATGGGCTTAACAAGGCTATAAAGAGCCAAAGTGTTTCAGGCAATCCGGATGGCACTACACAATCTGATGATGACTTTCTTACCTATGCCGTTATCAGCACAAATTCGCTTAAGGCAGGGGAGTCGACGCTTCAGTCTATACGGCTTTTGGTCATTGATCGCACGCAGGGAACCGGACATATAGTGTCTATTCCTACTGATGTGTATGCAGAAGTAGACTCAAACGCTAAAACACTGGCAGATATTTACAAAGATGACGGTCAGAGCGCTTTTGTTAGCGCACTTGCTTCTGTCACCAACATCAAGATTACGCACGTTATCATTGCCACAGATGATGTGTGGGAGAAAATCTCGGCACTTTCTGGTTCGGGCGCTCGTTCACTGGTAAGTAATGCTTCTAGTTTGTTGTCTTCAATGATTACCGATATGAAGCCCAATCAGCTTCTTGAGCTTGTAGAGATTGTGCAGCCAATTGGCGTGTCTAATCTTGAGCATGATGAAGCTCCTGTTGTTGAAGGTTCAAGTGGCACTACCGTTGACCCTACGGCCTTAGGAAAGCTTGTTGGCATGCTCGTATAGACGTTATGGGCGTTGTGTGTAGCGCCGCTCCTACAAAACAGGTCAGATGTCCACATAACAGCAGTTAAACACGTTATGTGGAGAGATTTTGATAGAATAAAAATGTCTTTTTAATTCACTTTTTATGGGTAAACTGGTATCTAAAATTTAGGACCAGTTTGGGGGATGTGGAATGCACGAGCGCTCATACAATCCACATATGATTTCGGTTCTCATGGCCGCTGATAATGATGCTGATGCTATTAGAACGGTAATTAGGCAACTTCAAGAGCAGACATACCCTCATTGGGAGCTCATCATTGTTGATAACAGCTCCGACCCTCAGATTGCTCGCATGCTGGATAACCTTGCTAATCAAGAGCCTCGCTTAGATGTCCTGTGCCAATCGGGCATTAGCCATTTTGTTGCGCTTGAGATTGCTCAGGGTCGAGCTCGTGGAGCTTATACGCTTACTACTGAGCCTTCTTATAGGTTTAATCCCCATGTTTTGCAGAAGCTCTATGCTGCAGCTACTGCTCTCGGTCCTGTTGGTTCACCTAAAGCGGCAGATATTGTTATTGCACACATGAAAACTGCCAATTCACCTATGGAATGCAAAAGGGCTTTTGGTGCAAAGGCTTCTGCATTGTCGCAGGTATTTGAGGAGTCACAGCTTCCTTATTTGACGTCTATGAGCGGAAAGCTGTGCTCAACGCGTATTTTGACCGATATCAAACATGAGCCAGAGACTGATGGTGAATGCAATTTTGTAGGCTATTGTTTTGAGATTGCAAAAAACATCACGTACGCTCCTGAAGCAATTTTTGTTGATGTACCAGCAGATTCTTCTAAGAAAGAAGAAACTATTACTGCCGCTATGGATAAACTTACCCAAGAGCGTCAGGCACTTGGTGCTCTTGCCAAGCATCTTGGCTTTGCAAACTCCAAGAAAGTTCAAAAGTTGATTAGTCGTTATCTGATCAGCAAGCTTCTTAAGAACATGTATCCCGTTTTTAACGGGGAGTCTCAGCTTAGCCATGAGGAGAAAGAAAATCTGATTGTTAAGATTCTTTCTAATCCTGTAGCTCATCTTATTGTTACTGAGGCAACTTCTCCGCGATTGGTTGCTCATGCTTTGCTTGGTGCCATTTTGTCTACCACAGTGCAGGCGCGCTATGCCTATGCACGAAGAGCTGTATGGTACGCACGCTTTATGCGTATACCTCTTGCGTAAGTAACTTCATGTAAGGTTGGACGGTATTTGGTCGCTTGATGTTCGTCAGTCTTAGCGCCTATCCATAAGCGATTTGAATGTCTGTGC
>JABZHE010000159.1:0-2541 GCA_015259025.1 Atopobium sp.
CATTATGGGAGAAGCACCAGGCTCTCTACCAATAGTGCGCTCCAGAGCGGCAACTTCCTCATCGGTAAGAAGTCTCCACTCACCTTCTTTAACGCCTGTAAGGTGGAGCGGCCCAAACGTGTCTCTGTGGAGTGCAAGAACTCTATGGTGAATAGCCAGAAGCATCTTTTTGACCTGGTGCTTTCTGCCTTCTCTAATAGTTACGCTGACCAGGGAGTTTTGCTCTCCTCCACCGGTTTTTCCTAAACCCTGTGGGGCGAGAAGTGCCTTCATCTTGGCATCGTTGGAAACAATCTCAACCTCAGCAGGAGCTGCAGGGCCGTCTTCAAGCTCAATGCCTTCACGCAAGCGATTTAGCTGCTCTTCTGTAGGTGTTCCCACAACATGAGCAACATAGTGCTTCCATACATGCTTTGAGGGATGCAAAAGCTCTTGTGCCATCTGACCATCGGTAGTAAAGAACAAAAGACCCGTGGTATCCATATCAAGACGTCCAACAGGGAAAAGTCCCGGATATCTGTCAGTGGGAACCATGTCCACAATGGTTGGTCTACCCTGAGGATCTTTCATAGTAGTTAAGTAACCTGCAGGTTTGTTGAGCATCAAGTAGACGGGTTTCTCGGCAATTGAGCAGACAATACCGTCAACTGCTACAACATCTACCAGCGGATCAACCTTACTGCCAAGCTCGGTGACTACCTGGCCGTTTACCGTGACGCGACCAGAGGTCATCAGGCGCTCGGAGCCACGACGGCTAGCCACTCCTGCGCGCGCCAAAAAGCGCTGCAGGCGCATGGGGACAATACGCTCTTCTGCCACGACTTATGCTTCCTCTTGCGTATCGTAGCTGTCTCCCAAAAGGGAGCGCTCATCATCAATGTCTTCTGCGGCTTCTTCAAGCGTTGAAGTAAAGCTTCTGCCAGAGAGTCTCTCGCGAATAAACTGCTTGGACTCCTCGTCAGGGGCAAAGTCTTCCAGCGGAGGTAACTCTCGCAAAGACTTGAGGCCAAAGCGCTCTAAGAAAAGGGCTGTTGTGCCATAGAGAATGGCTTGTCCCCTATCTGCCTCTTTGCCCACTTCACGCACAAGGTTTTTCTCGCGAAGTGAAGAGATAACACCATCAGAGTTAACACCACGAATAGCACGGACGCCTTCACGAGTAACGGGCTGGTGATAAGCAATAACCGCCAGCGTCTCAAGCGCTGCCTGAGAAAGGCGACGCGTATCCCAGGAGAGCACAAAATCGCTGACCAGCTGATGGTGAGCTGGGTGCGTAAAGAGACGCCAACCGCCGGCTACCTCTCTGAGCTGAAATCCCCTGTTGCAGCGCGTGTACTCCTCTGCAAGCTCTTTGAGCGCTTGGGCAACCTCGGCAGGAGCTGCATTGGTGACCTTGGAAAAGTCGGCCGTGGTGATTGCATCTGTTGCAACCAAAAGCAGTGATTCTAGTGCACCTTTGAGCGACTCGGAATCTAAATAAGTAAGCTCTTCTGCCATAAGTTATTCCGCCTCTTTCTGTGCTTCATCGGGCGTTTGAGTTAACGATAATAGCGTCTGCTGGACGTCTTGGAGCGCATTTTGAGACAAGTTAAATCCTTCAAGGTCTGGCTCATCACCAGATAGTTCTTCTAGTTCCAAAAGAACCGACTCATCAAGCTGGTATGAATCTGCGCCCTCTATGTGCTCAATCTCAATCTCGCCAAAGATGACATCCTGTTGAACGCGAACAAGACCGCGCTTAAAGAGCTCAAGCACTGCCAAAAAGTGTGCAACCACAATTTCTGGCGTATCTTGACCGTCTAAGAGCTCAGAGAACGTTACCTTGCCCTTAGAGCGCGTGAGTCGGTCCACAGAAGCTACCGTCAGAGCTACTGGGAGCCTTTTTGGCGCCACATGCTCTGCTTCAAGCAAGAATGTCTCACGTTTTGAGTCAATGTCCGCACAGATGACAGCAAGGCTTCTGAGGGTAATGCCCTCAAGATAGTCTGGCATAAGGTTCAAGAAATCAGGATCTGGGCCCACTGAGCGTGGGAACATGTACGATTCTGCTTCCATACGGCTACCTAGTGCGGCGCCTGCATTTCTGAACTGCTTATAGGCAATAAGGCGAGCAATAAGAACTTCTCGCGCCTCATCAGGAGAAAGCCCGTCAAGCTCGTCATCATACTCATCTTCATCGTATGAGCTTTTGAGCGTAACGTCTTGAGGAACCAAGGCATGAGCCTTCATGTCCAAAAGCGTTGACGCAACAAGGACAAAGTCACTGGCAACGTCTAGGTCAAGCTCTTCCATGGCGTCCACTTCTGCCAGGTACTGATCGGCAACCTCAGAGATAGAAATAGAGCCAATAGCAACTTTTTGCCTACTTACTAGCTGAAGCAGCAGGTCAAACGGGCCAGAATATGTTGCAGTGTTTACTTTGTACGACATTAGATGATTCTCGCAAGCAGGCTCAAAATGACGTTAGAAATGCCCCCAATAATGGACGAGAAAAAGCCAGGCGCAAAGAACATGAGTCCCACTACAGCAATCATACAGTAA
>JABZHE010000015.1:0-10850 GCA_015259025.1 Atopobium sp.
TCCGCCATATTCTCCGAAGAGCGAATCGAAGATAGACATGATATCCAATCAAACGTGCTACGCATGTGCGTAATTATCCTGCAGAAAGAACGATTAAAACAGTTTAGTACTAGTTACCAGACTTTGAAGAGCTGGAGGAACTGTTAGAGGAATTTGAGGAGTTAGATCCATTAGTTCCAGAGGTAGTTCCCGAGGTAGTTCCCGAGGTAGTTCCCGAAGTAGAGCCGTTAGTACCAGAAGTTGTACCGGAGTTCTGGTTATTCTGGCTGACATACGAAGTGGTAACGCTTGCCACCTTCCAGCCAATACCATCACGAACAAGCTCAATGGTGTAGTCAACGTTTCCGCCGTTAGAAAGGCTGACAGAAGCGTTTACTGTTGAGTGAGTCATGCTCTGGTCAACACCGTTGATGGTGACAGCAGAGCTTGATGGCAGGCTGTTAGAAATCTGCTGAAGTGTGGTGCTAGAAACAGAGCTAGAGACATAGCGACCAATATCGGTGCCCTGTGCCTTAGCGTTGAAAATGTCCTGAACAACAGACTGCTGGGTTGGCCATCCATAGCCACGGTAATAAGCATAACCAGCACCACCAACAGCCAAGATTAGCAAGATAAGAATGGTAATAAATACCTTAAGACCGGTGTGGCGATGCTTACGCCTAATCTTCTTGTCCTTCTTGTCCTGCTCAATAATCTCCTGCTCAGTAATCTGGAAGAAACCAGTATCTTCTGCAGAAGGAATGAGCTCGCCAGACATACCTGTAGGATCAAGTGGATCGTAGGCACCATAACCAGCTGCCTGAAGGAAGGCATCGGTCTCAGATGGCTTACCAGAAGTAATTGCAGTAATTGCCTTACGAGCAGCATCAAAAGCAGACTGCTGCTGATTTGACAGGACAAAGCTGCCATCTGCGGTTGCGTGAGTAAAGGCATCAACCGCCTCAGACATACGATTAGCTGCAACATATGCAAGACCAAGATCTGCATAAATCTTATTGGAGTTCTCCAAAGGATTAGCAAAATCAAGTGCAGTGCGATATGCCTCAACTGCATCAACAGGTCTATTCAGACCCATAAAGCATGCACCAAGACTGCAGAGTGCAGATGAAGGATTAGGGTTCTTCTCGTCTACTGCAGCGTTTCTGTAAGCAATACCGGCGTTACGAATATCACCGATTTTCTCGTAAGCAGAACCAAGGGCAAGCTGTGCCTTATAAGGAGTTGCGTAAGAGGCGTCCTGGACAGCGTTAGTAAGAGCAGCAATAGCCTCCTGTACCCTACCAGCAGCCAGAAGTGCGCGGCCCTGATTAGTAGAGAGAGCACCAACCTTGCCGTAGGAAGCGTCAGCAAGAGCGGACTTGTAAGCAGAAGCTGCGGAATCAAACTGTCCGAGCTTCATATAAGCGTTTCCAAGAAGGTGGTCAATCTGACCGTTTACCTCGCCTGGCTCTTTAGCCACATCAAACTGACTGATAGCTACAAACCAGTCGCCCTGATCATATGCAGATTTACCTAACTCAAATGCCTGTTGATTCACAATATCCTCCAAGAGTCTGTGCGACTTGGCTTTAAGCGTTTTCAATTCTAATGGAATTGACGATATCGCCAACCTTTAACTGGGAAATGACATCCATTCCCTCGATAGTTGTGCCAAATACGGTGTATCCAGAATCCAAGCCATGCTGTGGACCAAGACAAAAATAGAACTGTGAACCTGCGGAGTTTGGATCCTGAGAACGAGCCATAGCAAGGGCACCGTCAACGTGGGAGTTGTTAGGATTTGTGGTGAACTCCTCTTTGATGCGATAACCAGGACCACCAGTACCAGGAATTCCGTCAGGACCAGGGTTACCAAACACAACATCCTCAACACTCATCTCACGAGTGTTTGGGTCTCCACCCTGAAGAACAAAGCCAGGGACAAGACGGTGGAACTTGGTATCGTCATAGAAGCCAGACTCTGCAAGCTCGCAGAAGTTTGCCACATGAATAGGTGCGCCCTTACCGTCAAGCTGAACCTTAATGATTCCCTTGTTGGTATCAAAGACGGCAACCTCAGTACCAGTAACCTGGCGCTCTGGTGTATACAATGGATCAAGTCCAAACATAATTCCTCCAAGCTTCTTTACATCTAAGAGATGAAAACGCGAGAAACCCTTAGTAATAAAGAACTTCTTTTCTAACCTAATTATTTTACCAGTATGATGAGATTTTTGAAATTAAAGCAGCTGAACGGTAGAGATTTACTGCTTTTGTGGCTTCCAATTCACGTAATTTTCATCAAAAAGTTTCTGGTATGAGCTGGAGCCGCTGGAGTCTCTGATGTTATCAACTGGCGCCAAGATGTTGTCTTTGTCCTGAGAAGGATTGTTAGAAGCAACTGAGCGTTTCCATCCCTCACTCAAAGCATCGGAGCGATTACGAAGCCAGTTACCCAGTTTAGTGAGATTTTCAATAGTCTGACGATAGTTTCCGTTGGAGTCATCAAGACTAGAAAGGTCAGAGATAACATTACTAATATCCAGCGAAATCTGCTCTGCTTCCTGTTGAGCATCAGCGCGCTCCTGATCAGAGCCAGTAATTGCAAGCTGATCAAAGGTTTTCTCGTTATCATCAAGGCGCTTTGAGAGGTCTCCAAGCTTCTGATAATCACTATCGAGTGCGGCAAAAACAGCATCCGAACTTGTATTTTGCTGAGTTGCACTAGTGTCTTGACCTGTAAGGTGCGTAACAGGAGTGGTGGTAGGAGTAGATGAGACCGGCGCTTCAACCTTTGCGCGATTGTCGGTTGCCTGAGGGTCCCACGGGTGTGTAATAACAAAGATTGCAGCTACTACCAGCGTTGTAACAAGAAGCGCTGAGAGCAGAATAACACGCGTACGCGGGATTCCTTCAGCTTCAGGGAGATTCTCTTTTGAAGGCTCGGAAGGGATTGCAGACTCAAAGCGAGGAGCTGGCCTGCGACTTACCGAGGCAAACGCGCTGGTAGTGTCTGGGTCAGCGTTGTCGGCCGGCATTTGTTGCAAAACAGTGGGATCTACTGCGACAGAAGAGGTTGCATCATACTCTGCGTCTACGAGCGGATCAGTCTTCTCGCCAGGTGCTGGAGCGGCGTCAATCTCTGGAAGATTGATGTTGCGTGTGGGTCTGATAGCTCGAGCTGGACGAGCTGCAGGCACTGCCTGTGGCAAAGGAAGGCCACACTTGGGGCAGCTTTCTGCGGCGGCGGCCACCAAGGCACCACAATGGGGGCACCAATGAGCTTGAGTAACAGGAATCCTTTGGGTCAAACTTAGATCAATCTGACAATGAGGGCAGGTTAAAGCCCCCTCATCGACCTCAGATCCACAGTTTGGACAACGCATACACCCTCCACAACTCTTTGCTTGTGCTTCAGTTTAATCGTTTATATCAGCAGAAGAGCTATAAGTTGACTTTCCTCCCATTAATCTCACAACCAGGTCAAAGAATCGATCCTTTGTATAGTTGTGAGTGTAGCGCTCGGAAATTCTGTTGAAGATAATAACGGAAATCACCAGACAAATTGCCAAGTACGGCAAGATGCGTGGGGTGAGAGGTGCAATACGGAAGAAGTCCTGAGCAACCGTACATCCGCCAACAACAATGGCAATGCATACAACAAGAAGCGCAATGCGGAGCTTGGTGAGCGGCAAAGAAATCCTACTGAGCAGCGCAAAACCAACTGTTGCGGTGGTGATAAGCGCCATCGTAGACACCTGAGACAAGTTGAGCTTAAACAGATGACCTGCGGTCATAAGGAGCGCAAGCGTGATGGTAACCGCAATAGAAGCTGGTAGTGACTTACGCAAAATGTTGACCAGGAAGTTGCCCTTTACACGGTCATGATTTGGTTCAAGCGCCAACACAAACGATGGCAGTCCAACGGTTGCAAATGACAAAAGTGACATCTGAACAGGAATAAACGGATATGGTGGCGCAATAATGCAATAGAGTGCAAGCGCCGCAGTATAGACCGTCTTCACAAGAATGAGCGCAGCAGAGCGCTGGAGGTTATTGATAGAGCGTCTACCCTCAGCGACAACTTCTGGCATGTGCGCAAAGTCATTATCTGCCAGGACAATCTCTGCAACGTTTCTAGCTGCTGCAGAACCTGAAGCAACAGAGATAGAGCAGTCCGACTGCCTCAGAGCTAGGATGTCGTTTACGCCGTCGCCGGTCATGGCAACCGTATGGCCAAGATTCTGGAGCGCAATAACAAGCTCGCGCTTCTGCTCTGGCGTAACGCGACCAAATACATGGTACTTCTCGACAGCTGCAGCAATATCTGCCTCTGTGTGCAGCGTAGTTGCGTCTACCCAACCGTCGGCATGAGGGACTCCCGCGCGCTCAGCAATTGCGGAAACCGTACGAGGGTCGTCGCCTGAAATAACACGCAGGTCAACACCTTGCTCAAGGAAGTACGCAATGGTTTGTGGAGCGGTCTCTCTAATCTGGTCCCTGAGCACCACATAACCCAGGAGCTGAGGCGTTCCCTGCAAAGCGTCGTTTTGGTCAAAGCCGTCAACGCGGCAGGCAACCAGCACGCGTTCAATGGATGCAAACGCATCGGAGCCTGCAATTACGTCTGCCGCCTCAGGACCAAGCACAAACTGAGCTGCACCGATAACAAAGGCCTCTCCGTCCTCAGTCACACAGCCAGAGTACTTTCGCTTGGAAGAAAACGCCACAACGCGAGAAGGACGTTCACTTTGAATCCCCTGCTTGGATGCATACGCAAGAATTGCTGTAGCCGTGTCGTTGGCATCATCTTTATTTGCGCCGACAACATTTACAGCCGCCTGCAGAGCACCCGCGGCCTCGGTAATTGGCTTAAACGAAGCATCCAGAACACGAGCAACTTCCATGTTTCCCGTGGTGATAGTACCCGTTTTGTCCAAACAAAGAGTATCTACGCGTGCCAGCGTTTCAATACAGTATTGCTGCTGAACCAAAACGTTCTTCTGGCCAAGCCTAATAGTTGCAATAGCAAGCACCGAGCTGGTGAGAAGAACAAGTCCTTGAGGAATCATGCCAATAACTGCGGCAATCATCGAAAGAAGCGCTTCGTTTAAATCTGCATGACCAATGAAATACGTACGGACAAAAAGGCCAATACCCAGCGGAATCAGCGCAATGGAGCCTGCACGAATGATCGACTTAATGGTGGTAAGAATCTCTGAGTTGATCTCTTTAACAAACTTTGCTTCTGCGTTAATACGTGCAGCGTAGCCTTCCTGGCCTACGCGACAAACCTTGCCAACAAGACTGCCCCTCTCGACAAAACTGCCCGAAAGTAGCTCATCTCCTGCGGTTTTTTGCACAGGCTCTGCCTCACCAGTTAGAAGGCTTTCGTCAACGCTTACGTGCTCTGACACAAGAATGCTGTCAGCAGGAATTTGATCGCCTGTCTTTAAGCGTACAAGATCGTCAATGACAAGCTGGTCAGGTTTGATGAAGGTATCTTTGCCATCACGGATGACACAAACACTCTGAGCCGTCATAAGAGATAGTCGGTCAATCATGCGTTTTGCACGAATCTCTTGCACAATGCCAATGACCAGGTTTGCAAGAACTACGCTCATGAAAAGCGCATTTCTGTACTGTCCCGTTACAACAACAAGGAGCGCCATCAAAACATTAACTATGTTAAAGAGCGTAAGGCTGTGCTCTGCAATAATCTGAGCAATAGATTTAGTTTTGACGTCTGTATTAGTGTTAACTTTACCTGCAGAAACTCTTTCTGCAACTTCTTTTGATGTCAGACCTTCATACGTTTCTTCTAAACGTACACTTTTCTTACCTTCAGTACCCTGCAATGACATATAAACAATCTCCAGTCAGTGACGGCCGGTTTTTTTGCATGTGGTGACCCCGGTGGGTTTCGAACCCACGACCTTTTGCTCCGGAGGCAAACGCTCTAATCCACTGAGCTACGGAGTCATGGTGCATAAGTATACCCCAGCCTACTTACTGCCTTTTGTAACGGTTTGCGTAATTTTCTTCTGGTATTTTCCCATGCTAAAATGAAGCTAACCAGCAATTGAGGAGCTCATGAATACTATTTCTGTTGACCTAACATCTGACTCATATCAAATCTATGTAGGACATCACTTGCTTACACAAGCCGGTAAGCTTATTCGCTCGCACACCTCAGGTTCAAAGATTCTTCTAGTCACTCATCCAGATTTGAATAAACTCCATGGCTCTGAGCTTCTTACCTCGTTGGAGTCAGCTGGCTACTCCGTTACCACTGCCACAGTGTCTACAGGTGAGCACGCAAAATCGTTTGAGTCATATCAAAAGCTTGTAAGCATTCTGGCAGAGCATTGTTTTACACGAAAAGACATTGTGGTTGGCCTTGGCGGTGGAGTCATCGGAGACCTTGCGGGATTTGTTGCAGCTACCTACATGCGAGGTTGTGCGCTCGTACACATCCCCACCTCGCTTTTGGCGATGATTGACTCTTCAATTGGTGGAAAGACTGCCATCGACCTGCCTTTTGGCAAAAATCTTGTTGGAGCCTTCTATAATCCTAGGGCAGTTATTGTTGATCTTGAGCTGTTGAATTCTATTCCAACTCCCCTCTTGCAAGATAGCTGCGGAGAGCTTATTAAATATGGCGTTCTTTTGGGACATGAGCTCTTCAATAAAATCTCTTTGGCGAGAAACCCCATGCAGGTCATCGATGTATCGCGTAGACAAGAGCTCATTCAAGCGTGCATTGAAATAAAGAAATCGGTTGTTGAAGCAGACTTTAAAGAAGCAGGATCAAGAAAACTACTCAACCTTGGGCATACGCTTGGCCATGCCATTGAGACGCTTAGCAACTTTGAACTTGGACACGGTTCCTGTGTTGCTGCTGGAACGGCCATGATGGCAAAAGCCTGTTCTAAACTTGGTCTTTGTTCTGTTGAAGACGCAGAGAGCATCACCACACTCACACAAGCTTATAACCTTCCTACCAGCACCTCATTTGAAGTAGAGGAACTTTATTCTGCGGCACTTCATGACAAGAAAAGCCATGCGGATTCTATTGATCTGGCACTTATCTACGGTATTGGTGATGTACGCATTGAGCGTAAGTCATTTGCAGAACTTAAACAGCTCATTTTGCTTGCAAAAGAAAACTAACGCCCAAGACGCTCTAACTCTTCTGCAAGCTTACGTACCGACTGTTTTAGAGCGGTTTTATCTTCAGCTAAGATGTCATTTTTGTTGAAAATGCCATTAGCAGTTCCTACATAGGAGTATCCACCAGCAAATACTTCAGCAATATTGTCTGTTGTAACACCGCCAACTGCCATAAGAGGCAAGTTTCCTAGAGGCTCACATACTTTTTTAGCATACCCATAGCTAACCTCATTTGCTGGGAATACCTTAACAATGTCAGCACCAAGGGCAAATGCATGAGCAATCTCTGTTGGCGTAAACGCTCCCGGAACACTCAAAATCTCATGCTCTTTGCAGTAGTCAAACATCTCTTCAGAGAGCATCGTTGGAGCTAAAACAAACGTAGCGCCAGCCTTATGAGCCGTCTGTAAATCTTCGAGAGTAAGCACCGTACCAGCGCCAATATTGATATCTGAGCCATATTCACGGGACAACTTCTGAATCAACGAAGCAGCTTCTGGCGTGTTCATGGTTACTTCAACGTTGTGTACAGGAGAATCAACAAGAACCTCAACTACAGCTTTAACCTGATTGTACGTATAACCACGTAAAACCTGAGTCACGGCGCTAAAAGGCTTATTCACTTGCTTCCTCCTTTAATCTTCAAACATTTTAACCATATCCTTCTCTGACACTCAACTGCGGTATTCTTACATCAAGCAAGTAGATACGGAGCGTACACAGTATGGATGTTTCAATAACACCTCATGATTTATTTGGAACGGTAGAGGCAATCCCGTCCAAATCATGCGCTCATCGCGCGCTTATCTGCGCTTCATTTGCAAACGGTACCACAAACATTACCTGTCCTTACATCTCAGAGGACATTCAAGTAACCGTTGATTGTCTTAAAGCTTTAGGCACCACTATCGCTAGAACCAAACAGGGATTTAGAGTTGTTCCTGCAAAAGAGCAAAATCGCCCTCAAAGTGTGCAGCTTAACTGCAAAGAATCTGGCGCCACGCTCAGGTTTTTACTCCCCCTTCTTGGTACGCTGCACGTAAACGCCACAATTTCTGCAGAAGGAAGACTCTTCTCACGACCTCTTGCGCCACTTATTTCAGAGCTTTCTGATCATGGCATGTCTTTTACCTGGCAGGACGAGAAGTTCCTTGAGGTTTCAGGCAAACTTATTAGCGGTTCATTTGAGCTGCCAGGAGATATTTCTTCTCAGTTTATTTCTGGTCTTTTGCTGTCATTGCCTTTGTTGAGCGACTCTTCTACTATTCAGATTACAGGTTCTATCCAGTCAAAGGATTATCTGGTTATCACAGAGCGCGTCATGGGAGATTTTGGTGTTTGCACTACATTTGATACGCAGAACACCATCTATACCATTGAACCGCAACACTACGTTTGTCCAGGCGTTTATTCAATTGAGGGAGATTGGTCAAACGCCGCTCCGTGGCTTGCTGCAGGCACCATCGGTCAAGGCATAGAGGTCACAGGACTCTCGATGCAAAGTGTCCAGGGAGACAGAGCTATCTTGGCTGCGTTATCGCTTGTGGGTGCTCGAGTTTCTCGCCAGCAAAAAGGCGCAGCATGTATGATGGATCACCTGCGTCCGTTTACTATTTCTGTATCCGAAGTGTGTGATCTTGCTCCCGTACTTGCTGCACTATCTGCGTTTATTCCTGGGACTAGCAAGCTTACCGATATTCAACGCTTACGCCTTAAAGAGTCCGACCGCGTCCAAAGCATCTGCAGCACTCTGAGAGCATTTGGTGTGGACGCAGCCCTTTCTGAAGATCAAACAGCGCTGGTCATCACCGGAGGAAAACAGCCCGCTAGCTGCATTGTAGACTCGTGCAATGATCATCGCATTGTGATGATGGCAACTATTTTGGCTTCGTATGCAACGGGTCCTGTTGTCATCACCCGCGCCGAAGCAATCAATAAGTCGTATCCGCTTTTCTTTGAGCACTTTAAGCAGCTTGGTGGCGTCTGCCACAGTATGGAGTCATAAATGATGACCTCAACTTTTGGAACAACAGTAAAAGTGTCTATTTTTGGCGAATCCCATGCTCCAAAAATCGGCTGCACCATTGAAGGCCTACCTGCTGGTTTTGTGGTTGACTTAGCAGCCCTCAAAACATTTCTTCAAAGAAGATCTCCCTCGCATCCTTGGGATACCCCGCGTAAAGAGACTGACGACCCGCAGTTTATCTCCGGAATTTCAGCAGAGGGCATCCTAGATGGCTCCCCGCTCACAGTGGAGCTGCCTAACACAAACGTTCGACCACAAGATTACGCAGCTACAAAGCTTGTCCCACGACCAGGACATGCTGATTTTTCTGCCTGGGCAAAATGGGGGGACTCCTACAAACAAACGGGTGGAGGACATTTTTCTGCTCGCCTAACAGCCCCTCTTTGCATTGCAGGAGGCATAGCGCTCCAGATTTTACGTGCTCAAGGTATCTCCATTGCGGCTCATGTTCTCAAAATAAAGGTCATCAACGATACTCCCCTTGAGCTTGTAGACAACTCTCTTGAGGCCAATAAACAGCTTGCTCTCCAAATGGGTCAACTGCTACAAGCTGATCCTCAAGAGCTTCCTTTCCTTGATGCTCAAGCTGGCGAGAAAACCCGTGTACTCCTCACAGAATTGCGCTCTGAGAAAAATACCGTTGGCGGCATCATAGAATGCGTGGCAACGGGCGTTCCTGCAGGTATTGGATGCCCTCATTTCCATGGGCTTGAAAATACTATCTCCGCTGCAGTTTTTGGTGTTCCTGCTGTTAAAGCCATAGAATTTGGTAGCGGTATGGATGTTGCCAATTTACTTGGCTCTGAGAATAACGATGCCTACGAAGTGCGTAACGGCTTCGTAGTACCAACCACCAATCATGCTGGAGGCATTCTGGGCGGCATTTCAACTGGAGCTCCTATCTGGTTTAAATGCGCACTAAAACCTATCTCGAGCATTGGGCTTCCACAACATTCAGTTAATCTTCAGACTATGGAACCAGAGCAGCTTGTGGTTCAAGGCAGACATGATGTAACTGCAGTTTTACGCGCCGTTCCCTGCATTGAAAGCGCGTTTGCCCTAGCTCTTCTCGATACTTTGTATTCCTGGCCCTCCGAGCAGAACGGATATCACAATGACTAATCAGTTAGAGACACTACGCCAGGAAATAGATTCGATTGATGCACAGATCTTTGACCTGTTTGAGCAAAGACTTACAGTTGCCAAACAGATTGGCACCTATAAGAAGGAGCACGAGCTCTCTGTTCTTGATTCCTCACGAGAAGATGCTAAAAGAGACCAGGTTACAACCTCTGTTTCAAATGAACTTGAACCGTACGCTTTAGAGTTACTTGAGGTTTTGATGAAGGCTGCAAAAGCAGTTCAGGAGTCATCTCATGAGCTCTAAAACCGAGCATCAAGCCTCAAGTAACCCTACAGCTTCCCTTGCTCCTTATGGGCTTATTGGCGAGAAACTCTCTCATAGCTGGTCGGCAGAAATTCATGAAAGACTAGGATCATTTCCCTACCAGCTTCATGAGCTTTCTGCTTCGGAGCTAAAGGACTTTCTTAAAAACCAATCATGGCGTGGTTTGAACGTTACCATCCCTTACAAAAAGAATGCCTGCGCTCTTGCGGACTCAGTTTCTGAGGATGCTCAAGCTATAGGAGCGGCAAATACACTGGTAAAAGA
>JABZHE010000160.1:0-2541 GCA_015259025.1 Atopobium sp.
GTCTTGGTTCTTCAAGCTCTCTGCATTCCAGGATAAACTACTTGAGCTCTATGCTAAGCACCCAGATTTCATTGAGCCAGACTTCCGCGCCAACGAGGTACGCAGCTTTGTTGAGTCTGGCCTCCAGGATATTTCTGTATCCCGTACCAGTTTTGACTGGGGTGTTCCAGTTCCTTTTGATGAGTCTCACGTAACCTACGTTTGGTTTGACGCTCTTCTCAACTACTACACCGCTGTTGGCTACGGTGATGATAGCCCAGAGGCTGCTGCTATGAGAAAGCGTTTCTGGCCAGCTCAGATGCACGTTGTTGGTAAGGACATCATCCGCTTCCACTGTGTCATTTGGCCCGCAATGCTTATGGCTCTTGGTGAGGCTGTACCTGAGCACATTTTTGCTCACGGCTTCTTAAACGTTCGCAACTCTGAGACCGGCGTTGTTGAGAAGATGAGCAAGTCCCGCGGAAACGCCATTGCACCTAAGGATGTTTTGGACCTGCTGGGTGTTGAGGGCTACCGCTACTACTTCATGACCGACGTCACCCCTGGTGAGGACTCCGGCATTTCCTTCGAGCGCATGGAGCAGGTCTATAACGCTGACCTGGCAAATAGCTGGGGTAACTTGGTTTCTCGCGCTCTTAACATGAGTGATAAATACTTTGAGGGCGTCACTCCAACCTTTGATGGCTCTTCTGTTGCTGCAGATCATCCGCTGCGTAAGCTGGCCGAGGGTATCTATGACCGCTACGCCGCATGCATGGAAAAGATGGACTACGTAGGCGCTAAGAACATCATCATGGAGCTTGTCCACGCAGCTAACCACTACATTGAGGACGCTGCTCCTTGGACAGTGGCAAAAGACCTTGAGCGCGCAGCAGAGCTTGCAGAGATTATCTATACGCTGCTTGAGTCTATCCGCATTTGCGCACATCTCTTTATGCCTTTCATGCCTACTACGTCTGCAGAGGTCCTGCGCCGTATGAGCCTTGACGAGGCAGAGATTACCTCTACCGATACCCGCAGCGAGTGCGTATGGGGCAAGCTCCAGGGCGGCCTGGCTGTCTCTAAGGGAGACGCTCTGTTCCCACGTCTTGCAAGCAAGTAATCGTGTCGGAGCACGCATCACATCAAACATCGTGGCTTGCTAATCAGCGTGCCACTAAAGAAACGCTGGAACGTTTTGGCCTTGCCACCAAATACAGGCTGGGCCAAAACTTCTTGGTGCAAGATCACGTTATCGAGAAGATCGTCCATCTTGCAGAGGTTCAGCCTACCGACGTGGTCGTGGAGGTTGGGCCTGGCCTGGGTACCCTTACGGTGGCCTTGCTCGACAACGCCCGTGCGGTCTGTTCGCTTGAAGCAGACTCTGAGCTTGAGCAAGTCTTAGCGGTAACCTGCAAAGAGCCTCATCCAGACTCGTTTGCGCTGGTTATGGGAGACGCTCTGGCAATAACGCCGCAGAAGCTTGCCGATGCCTACAGTGCGCTTCCGACCATTGCTCATGACGCAGCGACGAGCGCTCCGATGCCAACTAAGTTTGTATCCAATCTGCCGTATCAGGTGGCAGCTACGCTGATTCTCAAGTTCTTCCAGGAGCTTCCTTCGCTTGAGCGAGCGGTAGTCATGGTGCAGGCAGAGGTGGCCGACAGAATTGCCGCCAAGCCTTCTACCAAGGCATATGGTGCCTATACGGCAAAGCTGTCTTTGTTTGCGCAGGTTACTGGCAGATTTGAAGTGGGCCCTGGCAATTTTATGCCTCCACCACGCGTCAACTCTGCCGTGGTCCGTCTTGATCGCGCCATCGCGAGAAACCCGGTGACCTCCAAGCTTCTTTCTGAAGAAGAACTCTTGCATACCATGAGGGTTATTGACGCTGCCTTTGCTCAGCGCAGAAAGACCATTCGTAATTCAATGAGCGCCTCTGGCTTTGATAAAGACATGCTAGACCAGGCGTTTCTCGCCACAGGAATTGCACCTACGGTGCGCGCAGAAGTTTTGACCAGCCAAGATTTTATTTGTCTTGCAGCTGCTTTGGAGCCTTTGAGTGAGTAAGAAAAAGCATCATCTACCAGCAGAAGAAGTAGAAGCACTTTCGTTTTCTGACGGTCAGCTATTCCATGATATTTACGGTACGTCTTGCCCAGCGCCGCGTGTTTTGGCGCCTGTTGCCGATACCCATGGTCATTTGGGCAGTCTCCACGAGCACAGCGCTGCAGAGTCTCTTGCACGAGCAGCAGCAGCGGGCGTTCGCATGCTTATTGTTCCCGTAGATATTGCTACGGAGTTCCCTCGTAAGTGGGCAGGTACCAGCGCTTTTATCGCATGGTTTGAGGATACTCTTATCCAGGCACGCGCTGCTTATACAAAGCTGGCTGAGGCAGATCTCTGTGTACCCTGCGATTTACCTGCAGAGTATTTGTTTGAGCACACGTATTTTGTAGTTGGCGCACATCCATACAGCGCGCCAGACTATAACCAAGAGGCTGAAAAGCGCTTGTTTGAGTTACTTGAGCACCCTCTTTGCGTTGGTGTGGGTGAGATTGG
>JABZHE010000161.1:0-2508 GCA_015259025.1 Atopobium sp.
ATGACTACACTGATAACAATCTCATAGACAAAAACTACCAAAAACCTAGACAGAATCTAGTCGACAGTTTTTCTCGTCTTCATAATGCTATGAACAATTCTATGTTACAAGCGACATTTACTTCTCACTGTTAAAATAATAGAAACGCAATACGTAAAACGCACAACATGGAGCGTGCAATATGGCGCGAGCAAGACGCGCAGCGCGACACGTTAAACACGCGGCACATTCAACAGATTGGTGGTTTCATGGCCGTCGCATATCACAGCACAAGAAGCTCTGACCATAACGTCTTGGCTAAGCAGGCCATTTTGCAGGGAATTGCTCCCGATGGCGGCCTTTACATCCAAGATTCTATTGGCGAGAAGCCCCTTGATCTTGCAAAGGTTTGTGCTCAAGGCTTTAAGGCCACCGCTTATGACGTGCTTTCTACTCTGCTGGATGATTACTCTGATGAAGAGCTGAATCGCTGCATTGAGGGTGCATACGGATCTCAGTGGGATACTGAAGCTATCACTCCTGTTTCCGCTATCGGAGATGATTGGCTGCTTGAGCTCTTCCACGGTCCAACGTCGGCTTTCAAAGACGTTGCACTTCAGATGCTCCCCCGCCTGATGAGTGTTGCTCGCGAGGACGCGGGCGTCGCGGGCAAGAACATCATGATTGTGACCGCCACCTCCGGAGACACCGGTAAAGCTGCACTTGAGGGCTTCGAAGATGTTCCTGGTATGGGCATTACCGTCTTTTATCCTGAGGGAAAAGTCTCGGACATTCAGCGTCTTCAGATGGTGACCCAGAAGGGCTCAAACGTTGCTGTTTGCGCAGTTAAGGGCAACTTTGACGACGCTCAAAACGCTGCAAAGGCAATCTTTGCTAACAAGGATTTGGCTCAGGAGCTTGCCGGCAAAGGTACCGTTCTTTCCAGCGCGAACTCCATCAATATTGGTCGCTTGGCACCACAGGTAACCTACTACTTTGACGCATATGCCCAGCTCGTTGCCAAGGGTGCCATTTCACAGGGCCAAAAGGTCACATTCTGCGTACCAACTGGCAACTTTGGCGATGTCCTTGCAGGTTACTTTGCAAAAGAAATGGGACTTCCTGTTGATCGCCTTATTGTGGCTTCTAACAGTAATAAGGTGCTGACTGATTTCTTGGAAACAGGCATTTACGACCGTAGACGCACATTTGAAAAGACTATCTCGCCATCGATGGACATTCTGGTTTCATCAAATCTTGAACGACTCCTCTATCTTGCATCCGGCAAAGACACCGAACTTGTCAGCTATCTGATGAACCAGCTGGTAACCAAGGGTATTTATACGGTACCTGCTCAAGTTATGGATGCCATCCGTGAAACCTTTGACGCTGGATTTGCCACCGACGACCAGACACGTGAGACTATCCGTTCTACCTGGGAGAATTGTCGTGTGCTGATTGACCCTCACACAGCCGTCGCAAAGCACGTGCTCGACAGGATTTCTCGCCAGGCGGGCGACGTGCGCGTTTGTCTGTCCACTGCGAGCCCATTTAAGTTCTCGTCCGACGTGCTTGCCGCGCTGGGCCACTCGACCGCTGGCCTGGACGACTTTGCGTGCATGCATACGCTCGCCGAAATCACGGGCACTAATCCGCCAATCCAGCTTTCATCGCTGAATGATAACGTTATCATTCATACTGATGTTCGCGAGAAGGAACAGCTTGCTTCGTACGTTTCTGAAGCATGCGGGCGTATTTTTGCTTGTTAGACTCTGAGAAAGCAGGTTCTACATGCTCGACAACACTATCTTGACCGTTTCTGTACCTGCTACCTCTGCAAACATTGGCGTCGGCTACGATACGCTGGGTCTTGCGTTTAACCTGCGCGCAAAAATTACGTTTAGGGAATCCCCTACGCTCATCATTGACGGCTGCCCTGAGCAGTTCAGAAACGACGACAACCTTGTCTGGACGTCTTATGTTCGAGCCTGCGAAAAGCTGGGCGAAGAGCCTACTCCCAAGCACATCACTATCGACTCACCTATTCCGCTTTCTGGTGGACTTGGCTCAAGTTCTACCTGCGTAATTGCTGGTATTGCAGCCGCGATGACCGAGTCTCATGGCGGCTGGGATCCTGAGCGTGCGCTCGACTTTGCCTGTCATTTTGAGGGCCATCCCGATAATGTTGCTCCCGCTATCTATGGCGGTTTGACCTCGTCATTTGTTGAGGGCGGGCATACCGTTTGTACTCGAAGGCTCGTAGCGCGCGGTCTCTCTTTTGTTGCAATTGCACCGCCTTACACGGTCAACACTGAAGACGCGCGCAAGGTAGTTCCGCAGAATATTTCTCTTCAGACCGCCGTTTACCAGATGGGACGCACCGTTGCTGTCACTCACGCGCTTGAAACAGGAAACGGCGGACTGTTGGCAGCAGCTTGCAACGATAAGATCCACGAACCGTATCGCAAGGAGCTCATCCCCGATTACGAGGAGCTTAAGCAGGTAGCTAAGCTTGCTCGTGCTTGCGCC
>JABZHE010000162.1:0-2447 GCA_015259025.1 Atopobium sp.
GGCAGCAGGCGTACGCGTACTTTATGTTCCCGGCGGAGTTGCCGCTAACAGAAGAGGCAACCGAGCGTCTGACTGCAATCAACGAGTTCCAGGATTTGGGCAGTGGCATGCGTATTGCCATGCGTGACCTGGAGATTAGAGGTGCCGGCTCCCTTATGGGCGCTGAGCAGCACGGAAACCTTTCCAGCGTTGGCTTTGACCTCTTTACGCAGATGCTGGGCGAGGCGGTTGCGGAGGCTCGTGGTGAGTCCGCAGAGCTTGAGCAGGCCGAGGTAACCATCAATCTACCTGCAGATTTCTATCTTGATGAGGACTATCTGCCAGAGGTTGACCGACGCGTTCTGGTATACCGTCGTCTTGCCGCAGCTACAGAGCTTTCCGATGTTGATGCGCTTCAGCAAGATACCGAGAATAGCTTTGGTGCCCTGCCGCTTGCGGGCAAGAACTTGTTTGATCGTGCCCGCGTACGCATCCGCGCGCAGCGTTTGGGCGCAACGTCAGTGAGCCTGACAAATGGCCGCCTGGTATATCTGGGTGTAGAAATTCCTCGCGAACAAGCCCTTAAGTTGAAGGGCCGCGGTGCTATTGTGTATCCAAAGACGCATAAACTGGCGTATCCGTTCCATCGAAATGAAGAGCAACTGATGCCCGCCGCCTTGGGAGTTCTAGAAGAGCTTGGTGGCGACGACGAGGTTGAGGAGTAACCATGAGCCAAACAGCAGGTCAGACGTCACAGAACGCCACGGGCATCGCGAACGCCGCGGGAGTCGCGCAGGACGCCGCGAGCGCCACGAGCGCCGCGGGCGCAATCTTTACCGCACCACACCTCAGGTGGGGTGTTATTGGCTGCGGAGTCATTGCAAACCAGATGGCAGAGGCGCTGGCCTCGGTTGGCAGAACTATCGACGGCGTAGCCAACAGGACGCAGGAAAAGGCCGTTGCGTTTGCTCAAAAACACCACGTCAAACGTGTGTATGACAGCATCGACGATCTTCTCGCCAGCGACGAGATTGACGCGGTGTATCTGACCACGCCCCACAACACACACATCATTTACCTGCGTAAAGCGCTTCAGGCGGGCAAGCACATTCTGTGTGAGAAGTCCATTACGCTCAACTCCGCTGAGCTGCTTGAGGCCGAAGAACTTGCACGTCAAAACGGTGTTCAGCTTATGGACGCCTGCACCATTTTGCACATGCCGCTCTACAAAGAGCTGGTCAGCCGCGTAGAGTCGGACGAGTTTGGCCCAGTCAATCTGATTCAGGAGAATTTTGGCAGCTACAAAGAGTTTGACATGGAGAATCGTTTCTTCAATCCCAAGCTTGCTGGCGGCGCCCTTCTGGACATTGGCGTGTATTCGCTGACGCTCGCTCGTCTTTTCTTGAAGAGCCAGCCTCATGACGTGCTTTCTATGATGAATCCGGCTCCTACCGGCGTTGACCAGACAGACGGCATTTTGCTCAGAAACGCCGAGGGTCAGATGGTTGTTCTGGCACTGACGCTTCATTCCAAGCAGCCAAAACGCGCTATGATTTCCGCTGATAAAGCCTTCATTGAGATTATGGAGTACCCACGCGCAGACGTTGCCACTATCACGTGGACTGACGACGGCAAGCAGGAGAAAGTCCAGGTAGGACGCACGGCTGACGCGCTGGCGTACGTGCTGGCAGACCTGGAGGCCGCTGTTGCAGGAGACGTTTCTGCTCAGGCGCAGCTTGAGGTCTCAAAGGACGTTATGGAGCTCATGACTGGCCTGCGCAATGACTGGAATTTCCTGTACCCCGAGGAGCAATAAACTTCATGACATCTGTCGAGAAGATCGCCCAGCTAGCAGCTGCAGTTGATGAAGAAACAAAGGCTCGCCCGGGCGCGCCTCATACGCATCCGGAGTTTGACCGACTGGTCAGAACCATCTGGCGCCTTCGCCAGGAGGACGGCTGCCCTTGGGACAAGGAGCAGACGCATCAGTCCATCTCAAAGAACATGATTGAGGAGGCCTACGAGGCGGTCGAGGCCATTGCCGAGGGTTCTCCCGAGCACCTTGAGGAAGAGCTTGGTGATGTGCTTGAGCAGGTAGTTCTTCACTCGCAGATTGAGGCGGACAGTGGAGCGGACAATCGCGCAGCGGGCTTCGACATCGACGATGTCTGCCGAGCGCTCAACCAGAAGCTGGTACGCAGGCATCCGCACGTGTTTGGGCCAGAAGCTGGCTCAACGTCGTCGGCTGCAGCTGTCTTGGACGTGTGGGAGAGTGTCAAGGCTGAGGAGCGCGCCAGTGCGGAAGATACCGTGCACACCGAGGGTCTTCTCGACTCGGTTCCACAGTCTCTACCTGCGCTTATGCAAGCACAGAAGATCTCAAAGCGCGCCGCAAAGATGGGTTTTGAGTGGGCGTCTGTCAACGACGTGTGGGACAAGGTTGCCGAGGAACGCGCGGAGTTTGACGC
>JABZHE010000163.1:0-2442 GCA_015259025.1 Atopobium sp.
ATCCAATTTCTGTCATAGAAGAGACCTTCAAAAAAGACGGCCTCTCTTTTGAAACGTGCACCACCTGGTCTACTGACGGTTTCTTCCGTGAGACAAAGGAAATGGTTGAGTATCGCCTGCAAGAAGGATGCTCAGTTGTAGAAATGGAATGCTCGGCACTAGCCGCCTGCTGCAGAAAACGAGGAGCTCAGTTTGGACAGTTCCTTTTTACGGCAGACTCTTTGGCAAACGTTCATGAATATGACGAGAGGGACTTTGGTAAAGACTCGCATGAAAAGGCACTGCTTCTTGGTCTGGAGATAGTAAAGAACTTTACCTAAGCCATCGCTAGACATCTGCACTTACTGCGTTTCAAAAATTTAAGCGTACAATTGTTAATGTGCACTACTTAGCTTTTCATCAGGGCATTTTTTACGACTAGTGAGGCTCGTATGAAAGTTCAGCAGCTCATCAAAGATACGTGCGCGATAGCCGCCGAGGACCTCGGCAAAGCAAAAGCAGATCAGATTGCACAGGCAGCTCAAACGCGATTCGAGGCGCTCTGTACAGAAAATGCATCCGATTCCAAAGAACTCCGTGCTCACTCTTTCAAACGCATTTACCCTGGTATTGCAGTCTATGAAGCTCTGCGCGCAGAGGGCATCCCACAAGAAAAGGCCGTCTGGTATATTCGCGAATATTTCCAGCGATTTGCTGCCAAACGAGTCCCACTCTTCCAATGGGCCATCAAAACGTTTGGTCTTGCACGCAAGTTTCCTCGCCTCTTTAAATCAGGTATCGAGAAAAGCTGCACATCAAGCGCAGGATTTGCCTTTGAGTATCCAGAAAGCCATGGCAACGAAGCGCGCCTCAATATTGTGAGCTGCCCCTACTATGAGATAACCAAAAAATATGGCTGCCCCGAAATAACCGCTGCATACTGTGATAGCGACGATGCAGGATACGGTAATTTGCATCCACAGCTTATCTGGGGCCGCACAAAAACCATAGGCCACGGTGGCGATTGTTGCGATTTTCTCTTAGAGTATAAAGAGAACTAATTGCAGGTAGACGCTATCTGCCTGCACCGTCGCTAAAACTTTGCCATCAACATGACGCGCTTTGAGCACGTTAACTAGGAGTTTTTTATGCAAGAAAATCGCATGTTTTCCGACGTCAAGCAGGCAAAGAGACTAACTCCAGCTTGGCTTAGTCCCTTTTTAGCCGTTTTCTTGTTGGTCGTTGGGCAAATTATTGGCGCTATTGTAATGTCCATCTCAGCAGCTCTTATTATTGCCCCTTACTACATGACACACCCAGAGCTTCCAGATCGCCTTTCCGATTCCCTCAATCTGAGAGAGATTTTTGGAGACTACTATCTTCTGGTAACGCTTCTTTCCTTTGTCTTTATTGCAGGTCTCTTTTTCCTGTGGGTAAAACTCTTTGAAAAACGTCCGATTGCTACCCTAGGATTTTACAAAGACAACTGGAAGAAAGAGCTGTTCAAAGGCTTTGGTCTAGGAATTCTTCTCTTCTCTGTTGTGATGTTGATCCTCATTTTGACCGGATCTTATCAATTAGTTGGCACTACTTTTACGCCTTATGCATTCGGCTTTGTTCTTCTCACTATTCCGTTTTGGCTGATTCAGGGCGGAACAGAAGAACTTATCACTAGGGGTTGGCTTCTTCCTGTCATGGCAGAGAAGTCCAATAAAATTATTGCAATCGTGGTTTCGAGCAGTCTATTTGGTCTTCTCCATATGTTTAACAGCGGCTTTACCATGCAGTCTCTGATTGACCTGATTCTTTTTGGCATCTTAGAGACGTTCTATATCATCAAAACTGACAATCTCTGGGGAGCCGCTGGCATTCACGGAGCCTGGAACTTTGCTCAGGGCAACATCTTTGGAGTTCTGGTAAGCGGTAGCACTACAGGCAGTTCTTTGCTGCAGTTTGCCCCTGGCAGTGGCCCGGATTGGCTTACCGGCGGTAGCTTTGGCGCAGAAGGTTCCATCGTTTGCACGCTTGTTATGCTGGTAACTATCCTGATTCTTGCCTATCAGCTCAGGAAATCTGGCAAGCTCTTTGCAAAGAAGCCTGCCGAGAAACCCGGTGAGCCCACAAACGCTTCTTCATAACTAACCAAATTTCATTAAATTCTAATTTCATAGATAGTTTGATTTTCTTGTCACCTCCTCCTTATAATTAAAATAACAAAGGAGGAGGTGTTTTATGTCAAAGAAACAAATCAATCTATTTGTAGGTTCTATCGGAGCTTTTATCGGAGTATTTGTTTTTATCGCTTATATTCCACAAATTATTGCAAATCTACAGGGCGTAAAGGCTCAACCTTTTCAGCCGCTATTTGCAGCAGTTTCTTGTCTCATTTGGGTCATCTATGGTTGGACTAAAGAGCCCAAAAAGGACTGGATTCTTATTATCCCAAATACTGCTGGTGTAATT
>JABZHE010000164.1:0-2393 GCA_015259025.1 Atopobium sp.
AGCCTCGGCACCTGGGAAGTTAAGTGAAATAAGAGCAAGGGCAGCAAGAACGTCCAGCGTTAGACCAATAGCAATACGCGTAGAGATTCCCTGATCATCACGCATAAAGAAGGTCATAGCAAAGACAAATACTGCAATGGGAAAAAGTAGCGCTCCCGTACCAAAACAGAGCTTGAGCCCATGACCCATTGCGCTGGTAATAACAGCGTTAGAAGGGACAATAATGGACAAAAACATGGCGATAGCAACCACTGCAAGAACAACACCAATGATGTCGTTCTGCAGTGGAGTCAAGCCTGCTGCCTGGGCGGAAGCGGCGTTTCTAGAATTTCTTTTTGCTGCGTTTGAAGTGCGTTTAGAGGGCATTGGGCCTATACCTCCATAATGACCGGAATAACCATTGGTCGAGTACGAGTTTTGCTCCAAAGGAAGTTAGAAAGGGCATTGCGAACGCTCTTTCTCATTGCTTCAATGTTTGCGCCTTCGGACTTAGAGGCCTTTTCAATTGAATTTCTCACAAGATTCTGTGCGTCATTCATAAGCTCATCATCATCAGCAAATGAAACGCCGCGGCCAGAAATCTCAACAACACCTGGCTTGAGATTGCGACCAACAAGGGTTACCACAGCTGTGACAATGCCGTCCTGGGAAAGACGCTGACGGTCACGAAGAACAACAGGGTTTGCGTCAGTGACAGAGAGGCCGTCAACGTAGACTACGCCAGACTCAACCGTCTTACCGCGGGTGACCTTGCCGTTTCTCATCTCAAGCGTGTCGCCGTTATCCAGAATAAAGATGCGGTTTGCAGGAACACCCATCTGCTGAGCAAGTTCTGCGTGAGCACGCAGGTGAACAGCCTCACCATGAACAGGCATGAAGTTCTTTGGACGAGCCATACCAAGCATAAGCTTGAGCTCTTCCTGGTTACCATGACCAGAAACGTGGACAAGTGCCTTTGACTTGTCGTAAATCTCGCAACCAATCTTAGAGAGCGCGTTGATGATGGATTGAACGCTCTTCTCGTTACCTGGAACAGGAGTTGCAGAGATGATTACGGTGTCCTGAGGACGAATGGAAAGCGACTTGTGTTCTCCATTTGCCATGCGTGCCAAAGCACTCAGAGGCTCTCCCTGAGAACCAGTGCAGAGAACAACAATGCGATCATCTGCAAGTTTATCAACGTCGTAAGCATCAATGATGTCTTTATCGGCAATGTTGAGATAACCGAGCTCACGAGCAACCTTTGTGTTGGTAATCATAGAGCGACCCGTAACAACAACCTTGCGCTTTACCGCAACAGAGGCATCGCACACCTGCTGAAGACGGTGAATGTGGCTTGAGAACGACGCCACAAAGACGCGACCGGTTGCATTTTTGATGATGTGACGAAGCGCTGCACCAACGGAAGCCTCAGATGGAGTCATACCTGGGCGGTTGGCGTTTGTGGAGTCAGACAACAGCAGGTCAAGGCCCTCAGAGCCAAACTTGGTAATAGCAGCGTAGTTTGGACGCACGCCATCAATAGGAGTCTGGTCAAGCTTAAAGTCACCGGAGTGAATAAGCGTTCCTGCAGGAGTCTTCATGTGAATACCAAAAGCTGCAGGAATAGAGTGGGTCATCGAGAAGAACGTGATGTCAAAGGCACCAAGCTGGACCTTTGAGCCATCGGTAACCTCGCGAAGCTTAGTGCCCACAATCTTATGCTCAGCAAGCTTGCCTTCAATAAAACCAAGCGAGAGCTTGCTGGAATAGATTGGAACCTTACGAGTAAGGTCCATAAGCAGGTACGGAAGAGCACCAATGTGATCTTCGTGACCGTGGGTAATCAAAATACCGCGAAGCTTATCTTCATTTTCTAGTACGTAGGTGTAGTCTGGCAAAACGAGGTCAATACCAGGCTGTTCGTCATCTGGGAACATCAAACCAGCATCAACAAGCACCATATCATTACCGTACTCAAAAACGGTCATGTTCTTGCCAATGCCATCAAGTCCGCCCATAGGAATGACTTTAAGAGCTGGGTCTTTCTTAGGCATTAAAAAACTTTCCTTTCAAAACAACTTTCTATAACAGACGCAACCCAAAGGGCCGTCTACAAGACTTTTTACAAAATCTACATGTTGTTTAATTATATAAAAAATCAGCACGTATTACGCTATATATTCCCAAAGAATCAAAATCTCAACAGAATAACAAGAGAGCTCCGACATACATCGAAGCTCTCTTTACTATCTCATGTGTATAAGGTCTCGCATGGCGAGAAACCCTTTGAGTTTGAGCGTAGCTTATGCGTCGTGATGACGACGTGGCTGCCTGCGCTCAGAGTTGCCGTTGTCGTTGTTCTGACGACGTGGGCGACGCTCCTCACGGTCCTTCTTTGGAGCACCCTGTGG
>JABZHE010000165.1:0-2340 GCA_015259025.1 Atopobium sp.
CAATAAGCTCCTTTGGATTTTCTGCAGAAACTGCAATTTGACCAGTTACAAAGACTAATCTTCCCGCAGTGGTACCCTGCGAGTATGGTCCCATTGGAGCCGGAACACCTACTGCATTAATTGCATATTTCATAGAAGATCTCCCCTTGCACCAATGAAATCAGCAGAGGCTCTGAGCAAACCCCAACCTTCAAGTTTATCTTTAGCTACTACTACTTTAGTGTTAGTTGCAAGTTCTGAAAACCATGGAAGATATGATTTAAGGCCCTCGATGAGTTGCTTATGTCCGAGTGGATGAACCATCTCAAAAGAAAGCAAGCTCCTAAATAAAATTACTGTATGCACCGGTGGAACCATAACCAGATATGCGGGAACTTTCTTGGTTGAAACATTGGCTACAAGAGCTGGGATTGTCTGGTCAAGCATAAGGTTACATAGTTTTGAGTCTTCTGGGAGTTGTTGTTCACCTAGGTAATCCATGAGCACCTTTTTTGCCTTTTTACCAGCTAGAAGAAGTGGCGTGAGTAGCGGAGTTGCATCTTCTAACGACACCTCAGCATAAGGAGTTACGCCGTTTTGCTCGACAGATACAATGATAGAAAGCCACTCTTCAAGAACAAGTGAGCGCTCAGAAGCGTCAAGTACCACATACTCGTTTTGTCCAGATCTGGCGAGAAGACCAATGGAAGACAAAGATCCATCTCCTGTGAGAGTGCACTCAAACGAGGTCTCTCCCACCTCAAGCTGTTTACCTGCAAAGACGGCTTCAACAAAATTTTGAGCCACTGCTCCGCTAATAAGCGTGTAGCTGATACCGCTCAGGTCAACAAGAGCACAGTCTTTGAGAGCCTCTTCAAGGGGTTTCTCGCCATAGAAAGACTGGGCTAAGTTGAAGCCTTCAGTTGAGGTTGAGAATTGTGCTCCAAGATACTCAAGCTCGGTATGAAGGATAGAGCGTTTCTGCTCAGACATTAGTTTCTCCCAAAGAGATACGGAGCAACCGAATACAGGTCAAAGAGGTTGTAGGCAGGAATAGTCCAAAGCGTAAGATGTGCCTGCGTCATGGTGGTGCCTACCTGTGCGGAATCCTGAGACCAATCAGTTGAAGAAACCAGCTGGTTATTGGCTACAGGATAGTTAGGAGAAAGCATGGACGTCTGGTAGGTAAAGTCTTTAGATCCAGGCCAAGCCATATACGTGGTAGAAGTTGATGGCTTAACTACTGCAGAAAGTAAGAAGTTATCCTCGCTCGTGCGGATCTGAACAATTTGGTCAGCACGTTGAATACTCACGCGATTGTAATTGCGATAAGCCCAGTTCATCAGAATGGCGGTATCGTCAAAACGACCTTGAGTAGTCTCGCAACCAAGCACGCAGGTATACAGCGTAATGTTTCCGCGCTTGGAAGCTCCTAAGAAGGCGGTACCAGAATCCTCTGCACCTGTTTTAATGCCGAGAAGACCGCGGTAGGAGTCCATAAGGTCATCGGTTGAGTGGAACGTACGCTGCTCCCCTCCCACCGTTGTGGTGTATGACCTGGTGTGCACTGCGCTTGCGATGAGTGGATAGTGCTCGCGCGCATAGCGTCCCATCAGAGCAAGATCGCGCGCTGTTGAATAGTGACCATCAGCATCGAGGCCGTGTGGGTTCTGAAATTGCGTGTGAGTCATGCCAATTTCAGCGGCTTTCTTATTCATCTGATCAACAAAGGCCTGCTGAGAGCCAGATACGTTAATGGCAATGTTGTAAGCCGCATCGTTTGCCGAATACACCAGCATCATCATAATGAGCTGTCTGAGTGTGGGAGTATCTTCCGAGGTTAAACCTGCAACCTGAGAGCCTTCTTCAAGATCTGGAACGGTGATCTCGCAGGGCTCATCAAGATTGACGCCCGAATCAAGCGCAACAATTGCGGTCATAACCTTGGTAATGGATGCCATAGGAAGCTCTTGATCTGGATTTTTGCTCCAGAGAACGTTTCCTTGAGCGTCAGTAACAATAGCAGTAGTTGCTTCAGTAAGTTTTGGCTCATCTGTTACAGAAGACTTGTGAGAAGAGGTATTTTCAGCCAAAACCGTAGTTGCAGGAGCAAAAGGAGCAGCTAAAACAAAAACAAGCAGCAAGCTAACAAGAAAAGCCAGCGTCTTATCAGAGAGCTGGCGCAAAGAAACATGGTTGTGCTTAAGGAAAGTCATAAACAACCTAACTTATGCTTGAGTGATTTTACTATCTTTAACTATTTTAGCCGCTTCACCAGTATAAACAATGGCGGTAATTGCCGAGAAAATAATTCCTATGTACACAAAGAAGATGCCTAGAGCGCTACTTTCAGAATTAAGA